>DATKKJ010000148.1 GCA_035543055.1 Terriglobales bacterium
CCCCTTGCGACCTCTGCCGCCCCGACCGGCGCCGCCAGCGCCGGAGAGCAAGGCGCCGGTCACAGACGCCGCGGCGCAGACGGGGTTCGGACCGCTCGCCCCGACCTTCGCGGACGCCAACTTCGAGGGCATGGGGGCGGGGCTGGGCAGCTTCTTTGGGACGAGCGTGCCCCCCGATACCGACGGAGCGGTCGGCCGGACGCAGTATGTCCAACTGGTCAACACTTCGTTCACGGTGTTCGACAAGACCAGTCACGCCATCGTGGCGGGACCGACGGACACCAAGAACCTGTGGTCCACATTGCCGGGACCCAACCCCTGCATTACCAGCAACGATGGCGACGGGATCGTTCTCTACGACCACCTGGCGGACCGGTGGATCATCACCCAATTCGCGAACTTCAGCGCAGGCAGCGGGCCTTACTACGAGTGCGTGGCCATCTCAAAGTCCGCCGATGCGACCGGGCAGTACTTCCTATACTTTTTCACCTTCATTGACTTCACGCAGACCATCAAACCGTTCCCCGACTATCCGAAAGTCGGGGTTTGGCCGGACGCGTACTACTTCACTTACAACGCCTTTGCCTCGAGTAGCAGTAACACCTTTGTCGCTGGGTTCCTCTGTGCTCTGGACCGAAGCAACATGCTGGATGGGGCAGGAACCCTGCGCGGGGTGCCCGGGCCGTCCGGAGGCGGCCTTCCGGCAGGCGAGAACCAGGTCTGCTTCACCATCAACGATTTTGCCTTGCTGCCATCAGACCTGGATGGGGCGACCCTTCCTCCGGCCGGTTCGCCCAATTACTTCCTGGAATGGTTCGACACGTCGCATCTCGGGTTGTGGAAGTTCCACGTGGACTTCAACACACTCACCAATTCGACGTTGAATGGCGTCAATTGGGTCAGCCCGGTCGGACCCGATCCGAATACTGCAGCGCTGAACCCGCCAAACTCCCCAATCCAGATCCCGGTGACGGCGTTCACGCAGACAACGTGCCCACCGCTGAGCTCGGAGATGTGCGTGCCACAGCTGGGCACGACCCAGAAGTTGGACACGCTCTCCCACACCGTGATGCACCGGCTGGCATACCGGAACTTCGGGAGTCACGAATCGCTGGTCACCAACCACACGGTGACGGTGAGCGGACACTCGGCGATCCGCTGGTACGAGCTCCGCGACCTGCAAAGCACGCCGCCGACCGTGTTCCAGAGCGGCACATGGAGCGGGTCGCCCCCGGACAGCAACTGGCGATGGATGGGCAGCGCGGCCATGGACAAGTTCGGCAACCTGGCGATCGGGTACAGCGTGTCCAGCGGGTCGATGAACCCGGCCATTCGCTACGCCGCGCGCTCTGCGGGCGATCTCGCCGGAACACTGGCCGATGAAGTCACCCTGGTGTCCGGCAATGCGTCGGAGCCGACGGGGTTTGGCAGGTGGGGCGACTACAGCGCCCTGACTGTCGATCCTCAAGACGATTGCACGTTCTGGTACACGAATGAGTATTACGCCACGCCGCCGGCACCGACCGAATTCGATTGGAGGACGCGCATCGGCAGCTTCAAGCTGGCGCAGTGCCAGAGCACGCCGTCGAACATCTCCGTCACGCCCGATTCGGGCAGCGGCAGCGGCGGGACGTTCAGCTTCCTGTACGCGGATACCGGAGGCTTCGCGCTGATTACGGCGGCAGAGGGACTGTTCAATTCGGGCAACAGCCTTACGAGTTCCTGCGCCTTCCACTACGACCGAGGAGCCAACACCTTCAGGATCTACGACAATACCGGAACGCTTGGCGGGACGACAGCGACACCTGGGGTCGGCCCATCCCTTTCGAACAACCAATGCACGCTTAGTATTGCGAGCGCCACTGTGGGTTCTGCGGGCAACAGTCTGGTACTGAATGTGCCCGTGACATTCACCACCCCGGCTTTCAACGGCAACAAGAACATCTACATGAACGTCAGCGACACCAACGGCACCACCACCGGGTTCCAGCAGTTCGGCTCCTGGACGGTGCAGTAGGAGAGGCTTCAGGGGCTGGCGGCGACGGCCATGACCTTTTCGACAGCGCGGGCGGTGTCAGCCATGTCGCGCTCGCTCAAGGTGGGGTGGACGAGGAACATGAGGCTGGTCTCGCCCAGTTCGCGGGCCACCGGGAGGCGCTCGGCCGGCCGCATCTCGGCCGGAAACGCTTTCTCCAGATAGATCTCGCTGCAACTGCCGCTCTGGCAGAAGATGCCCTCGGCGTTGACGGCATCCATGATGCGGTCGCGGTCCCAGCCCGCCGCCAAGCGATCCGGCTCAACATACGCATAGAACCTGTAGAAGGCATGCGCGACGTCCACGCCCGGCGCAGGCACGCGCAGCGCCGGAATACTCCTGAAGGCATCGAAGAGGACCTGCGCATTGCGACGGCGGAGGCGGAGGAACTCCGGCACCTTGGGCAGCACGGCGCGTCCCAGGGCCGATTGCATCTCGGTCATGCGCCAATTGGTGCCGAAGGATTCGTGCAGCCAGCGGAAGCCGGGCGGATGCTGGCGGTTGTAGCAGGCATCGAAACTCTTGCCGTGGTCCTTGAGGGACCAGACCTTGTCGGCGGCCACGGGGTCGTTGCAGGTGACCATGCCGCCTTCGCCGCCGGTGGTCATGATCTTGTCCTGGCAGAAGGAGAAGGCGGCGATGTCGCCCAGCGAGCCGGTGGGACGGCCTTTGTAAGACGCGCCGAGCGACTGGGCGCAGTCCTCGATCACCTTGAGGCCGCGCTCGCGGGCCAGCGCCAGGATGGGATCCATGTCGCAGGGCCGGCCGCCGAGGTGGACAGCGATAAGGGCCCTGGTCCGCGGAGTGAGAGCGGCCCGGGCGGTGGCCGCGGTCAGAGTACCGGAATCGCGGTCCACGTCGGCCATGACCGGAGTGGCGCCGCGCATGACGGCGCAGGAAGCCGAGGCAATGAAGGTGCGGCTGGGGACGACCACCTGGTCACCGGGGCCGATGCCCAGCGCGTACAGCGCGGCTTCAAGGGCGACGGACCCGTTAGCCAAGGCGACGGCGTGCCGGCATCCGACGAACTCGGCGAACTCGCGCTCGAAGGCGCGGCCCTGCTCGCCGGTCCAGTAGTTGACCTTGCCGGAGCGCAGGACCGCGGCCGCGGCTTCGACGTCCTCGGGGGCAAAATGCGGCCAGGGCGGCAGCGGAGCGGTGCGCACGGGCGCGCCGCCGGCGATGGCGAGGGAAGAGGCCGACTGGGGTTTAACGGAGTGGGGCACCTGCGGACAATCCTATAACCGAACGGCGGGAGAGCGCCACGAGCTCAGTACTTCGACACCTTACCGCAGACATAGCTGGCAATCGCGGCAACAAAAAAGAGGAAACTGAGCTGGATGAAGTTGCGCGGCAAGACGCTCATCGCGACCATGCTGTCCTTCACCGAGGTCAAGAGCAGGATCCGGGCGATGACCGCGATCGCGAAGAAGACCCAACCCAACCAGTAAGTGGCCCGGACCATTCCTTCCATTGCTTCCTCCGTAAGGCTTTCTGTTACGGATCCGGCTGAGTAACGGTACTCCGGCCTGCGGCGGTTTTCAATGCGCGAATCAGGTCAGTTACGGGTACCGGCAGATCAGGCGCGATACGCGGGAAAATAATCCTGGCGCGGAGGCGCACCGCCCTGGGCAAGACGGGCGGCCACCAGACCCTGGTAGCGGACAGGATCACAGATCAGGCCGGCGAAGCAGTATTGATGGACCGCCCCGCCGAAGCCTTTCTTGAAGTCGAAGAGGCTGTCGTCGCCGCGGACGCCGCCGCCCAGATGCAGACGGAGACAACCGCGGGCGCGCGCCCAGTCGATGGCTTCGCGGATCAACAAAGTCGTCGCCTTCGACTTCCGCCCGACATCGTTGGTCGCGCTGAGGTGATAGTGGGCGTAACGGCGGTCGGCGAAAAAGATGGAGCCGGCGACGGCCTGGTCGCCGCTCCAGGCCAGGGCGACCGCCATCCGGTCCCCGACACCATCGGCAAGCGCCTGGTAGTAAGCGGGCGAGAAGTGATAGAAGGTGGCGGCACCGAGACGATCCATGGTGGCCTCGTAGAGACCGCGGAAAAGGGAAAGCGCCTCGGGCAGAGATGGAGCCGGAGGAGAAGGCGCGACCGCAGCGCTCCAGGTGGTGCGCAGCGCGCGACGGGCCACGGCCAGATTCCAGCGGCGGTCCTTGCGAAGCGATTCTTCCGACCACTCGGCCAGCACCACGGCCGTCGTCGGGCCGAACGGGTGCAGGATCAACTCGGGACCCACCACCGTTTCGAACTCCTCATCTTGGGCAAGCAAGGGATGAAGCCGCAGCAGGATGCTGACGACATCATTCGACTTGCACCAATCGGCCAGGGTTGTGAGCCCGGCACGCAACTGGTCGGGTGTGGCGTGGGCGGAGCGCAACGGGAGGATGCCGCCGTAGCCGTAGGGCGTGATCGCATCCTGACCGGCGGTCCCTGGCGCGAAGGGCAGTTTGGAGAGAGGGCGCAGCAATAAGGGGAACAGGAAGGCGGTATCGCCCGCCTCGACGTGCAGGGCGACCGCCTTCCCTTCCCCCTCGACTTGGTAGGCGCGGGTGTAGCCGGGACGGTAGTAGAGGTCAGGCGCCGGAGAGGCGTCTACCAGATCGTTCCACCGCTGAGATTGGACAGGATCCTCTGCGGTGAGCAGGACGGGCATCCGGAGTCACCCGCGGCGGCGCTTGTGCGCTCGCCATTCCCGGTCAAGGAGGGACATCAGCACCAGGCCGTGATAGCGGCCGCTGCGAAACTGCTCGTCGCGCAGTGCCCCTTCCTGTCGAAATCCCAGCGAGCGGTAGAGTTCGATGGCACGTTTGTTGAAGGCAAGCACGGAGAGGGAGACCTTGTGCAGGTTGAGCTGCTCGAAACCCCAGTCCACGACAGCCTGGGTGACCTTCCGGCCGAGACCCTTGCCCCAAGAACCTCTGTCGCCGATGACGATGGCGAACTCCGCTTTGCGCACGCGGTTGTCGATCTTGTAGAGGCCGACGTGGCCGATCGACTTGTCGCTGCACGCGTCGGCGATGGTCCAAAGCACTTCGTCGGCACGATTGCGGTGGGCGGTCACCCATTCTTCCAGATTCTTCCGGGAGTATCCCGCGGAGAACCCGCCGAGGTACTGAATGACCTCCCAGTCGTTGCGGAACGAGTAGAGGCTGGCCACATCGCGGGGCTCGAGGGGTCGGAGAACGACGTCGCCGAGACGGATCATTTCGCGCCCTCGCGAGTCTTGCGGGTCCGCGGGTGCAGGCCGAGATCGTCCACCTCGACCACGTCCTGGCCGGAGTGGATGCCGCCACCGCCGAACACCCGAAGGAAGGTCATCAAGAGGATTCTCATGTCGAGTGCGAAGCTGCGATGGTCAACGTACCACACGTCGAGTTCGAGACGCTTGCTGAACGGGATGTCCTGGCGGCCGTGCACCTGGGCCCAGCCGGTGATGCCGGGGCGGACCTCATGGCGGCGGCGTTGCTCGGGGGTGTAGCGCTGCAGGTACTCGGTGAGGAGCGGACGCGGTCCGACCAAGCTCATGTCGCCGCGAACCACATTCCAGAGCTGTGGGAGTTCGTCGAGACTGAGGCGGCGCAGCCGGCGCCCGAGGGGCGTAAGACGCTCGCCGTCGGGCTGCAGGAGCTCTTCTTCGCTGCGGGCCTGGCGCATGGTGCGGAATTTCAGGACGGTGAAGGGGCACTCGTGCCAGCCCGGCCGTACCTGGCGGAACAGCACCGGCCTCCCCATACGAAGCCGTACAAGAACGGCGACGATGGCGATGAGCGGCGACAGCAGAACCAGGGCCAGAGTTGCGATCAGCAGGTCGAAGAGCCGCTTCATACTCCGGCTAACCATAACCCACGTCCGACGGAAATGACAGTCACCGGGCGGGTCCGGTCTGAGCCACGAGGACAAAGCCGGAGCCATAGGCGCCGCAAGGATGAAGCCGGTAGTCGGTGAACCCGACGGCGCGGGCGATCGTGTCCAGTTCCTTGCGGCGATAGAAATAGACCGGGCAGTCGCGCAGGGCGTAGCGGATCTTGCGCAGCGGCATGCGCACCAAGGACAAGCCGGGAAAGCTGGCGACCACCACGTGCCGGGCCGCCTGGGACATCTTGCCGAGGAACCCGGCGGGGTCGCTGACGTAATCAAACACTCCGAGGGCGACCACGGCGTCGTACTGCCGGGAAGCATCGCTTTCCAGGAAATCGCCACGCACGAATTCGCAGCGCTCGCCGCCCTGGTGGGAGGAGGCAAAGGAGCGGGCGAGTTCGAGCATGCGCTCGGAGAAATCGATGCCCACGACCTTTCCCGCCCCGGCCTGGGCGAATAGCACACTGTTGCGGCCGGAACCGCAGCCCACGTCGAGCACGGTGAAACCGGCGGGGAGGCCGGCCAGCGCGTCCACGGCCAGTTGGGCGCGGAGGAAAATGGGCCGGCGGAAGATGCGATTCAGCAGGTAGCGGAACTTGTTCTCATCCGCATACAGCGCGTCGAACTTGTCCGCTTTCTGCTGGAAGTAGCGTTCGACTCTCACTCAGATCAGCCTCTCTCAGGTACTCCGCGAACGTGGTAAAGCGGAAATCCTGCAACAGCCGCTCCAGCTTGCCCCGCATGGAAGAACGCCCGAGGTTCTGCTGGAAATTCACGATCCGCGCGCGCAGCGCCGCCGATGGGCCGGCGGGGTGGAACACTCGCAACAGGTCGAGCCGCTCGTCGTCGAACTCATACGGATGGAAATAGGTGACGAGGGGCGCACCCGATGCGTTGAGCTTCCTGACCGCACGGCGCAGGAGCGGATACGGCAGGAGGCGCACGTAGCCGCCGCCGGCGACGGGAAGGTTAGTCCCGGCCAGGCGCACCGTCGCCAGCGGGACCTCCGTGATGGTCAGGCCGTTGGGCAGGCGGTAGCGCAAGATGCGGCGGTCGAAGTCGGCGATGCCGTAGCGGCGGTGGCGCACGGGAAAGATGCTGGAATCGTATTCGAACCCGTTTTCCGCCAAGACTTCGAGCGCCCACAGGGAGGCGCGGTTGATGGAGAAATAGGCGGCGCGGTAGCCGCGGACCGGCGCGCCCAGCGCGTCTTCCACGACCTGCTTCGCGCGCCGGGTATCCTCCTGGAACTGCTCCCGGGTCAGGCGGAAGATCTGCAGGTGCTCGTATCCGTGAGAACCGATCTCGTGGCCGGCGGTCGCAATGCGTCGGACCAGCTCCGGGTGACTTTCGATCAGGAGGCCGAGCGCGAAGAAGGTGGCGCGGGCGCCGTGGCGCTGCAACACATCGAGGAGATAATCCACCTCGCGGAAGATGGAATCGCGCGGGGGGATCGACTGGCCGGAGAGATAGCGATGCGAGAGCTGATACCACTCCTCCAGATCGATCGACAGGATGTTCGGCGTGCGGGTGGGTTCCGGCATCAGCGGACCACCTCGCGGGCGGCGCCGGAGACGGGGCTCGCTGTTTCAGGCACCGGCAAACCGCGGGTAGAGAGTAGGTCGCGGTAAGCATGCAGGAGCCAGTTCCACACCTGCTGCCGCTGAAAATACCGCAGGACACGCTCGCGTCCGGCTGTGCCCATCCGTGTTGCCGTCACCGGGTCGAGCAGCAGGCGCTCGATGGCGCCACAGAGCGCCTCCACGTCGCGCGGCGGGACCAGGATCCCGGTGACGCCGTCGACGATGGAATCGACCGCGCCGGTGGCGGTGGTGGTCACCACCGGCTTCCCCGCTGCCTGGGCTTCCAGCACGGTGGTGGGAAAGCCTTCCCGGTAGGTGGGAAGAACGAAAACATCCATGATCCCGTAATAGGTCTCAGGATCGTCCACAAAGCCGGTGCAGACGATGTCCTGGCGTTCGCGCAGGATGCGAAGCTCAGACTCCTCTAAAGGATCGACCGGGTCAGGATCGCCAAGCACCAGCAGCCGAAGGTCCGGCACCCTGGCCTTCAATCTCTCGAACGCCAGCAAGAGTTCGTGGATCCCCTTGTCGCGGGCAAGGCGGCCGACAAAACCGAGCACCGGCGCATTGGCGGGAATGTCCAGCGAGCGGCGGGCGGCTGCCGATCGGGCGGCCAGGCCCGCAGTGGGCTCGTAGCGATCGGCATCGATGCCATTGCAACTGCCGTGGGCGATCACCGTACTCTGCTGGGAACGGGTGAGGCCGGCCGCGAGGGCACTGTGGCGCACGCTGTCGCTCACGCAATACACCCGGTGGCAGCAGCGGCAGGCGATCCAGTCGCTGGCAAAGAGCAGCGCCCGGCGCATGCCAGTGAAGGTCTCGTAACGCAGGCCGTGCAGGACGTATACGCGGCAGGGAACGCGCGCCAGCACGCCCGCGAGGGCCGCGATCAAGCCCGCCTTGGGAGTCCCGGCGTTCACAATCAGGGGCCGGTTGCGGCGCAGCCACCAGAACAGGCGCCCCAGCGATAGCAGATCGCCCAAAGGCGAAATGCCACGTTCCCAGGGCAGCTCCAGGACGCGGACATCCTCGCTCTCAGCCAGATCGGCGAGGGGCCGGCCGCTGCCGGCCGCCACTGTGACCTCGAATCCGTGGCGACGAAGGAACGCCGGCTGACCGGCGAGCATCAGCAGGCTGAGTGGCGAGGTCACGGCAATCAGGAGCCGTAAGGGACGGGTTTCGGCCATCAGCGGCGGACTCCAGGAATCGCTGCCGGCATCATCGGGGCGCGCACCTGGGCCGGGAGCGGGGCAGCCACGGGATCGCCTTCCCATGCGCAACACAGCATGATGAGAAGCGGCAGCATCATGACGCGTTGGCGGCTGAGCGTCCCGAAGTTGCCCGAAGCAGCCGAAAAGATGATCAGGAACTCCGCGCAGTACAGGGCAGCCATGAAGATGACCGGGTTGTGACGCCAGCGACCGAGGGCCGCGAGGAGCTTGCGCCGCCGCATCCAGAACAAGGCCATCAGCGCGACCCCCTCCAGAGAGGCGATCGCCATCTGGGAGCTGCGGACCTCCCAGGGAAAGGGGCGGAAGGGCAGGAAGGGCGCGAGCGCCAGGCGACTGGCGAGCGACCCGCCGAACGACGACCCGCCTCCTACCTGCAACCCTTTCTGAATAGTCTCGAGCCGTGTCATGGCACTCTGGACATCCTCCACCTGGACGAATTGTCTTGCCTGCGAAACCAGGAAGTAGGTCCCGACCAAGAGGAGCGGGATGGCGAACATCCGGGCCAGCATGCCCAGCAAACCCTGCCGGTTCCGGCTGAGCAGGTAGGGGACCGTGCACGACATGGCCAGCATGGCGGCGATGTGGGGACGGACGAAGGCGGCTCCCACCATGCCGAAGGTGAAGAGCGCCCAGGACTTGGCATCCATCTTGCTGTAAATCCGCGCATAACCGTATATAGCCAGGCTCATGAAGAACAGGATCAGCGAGTCCTTGCCCATGGGAGCGGTCCAGTAGACGATCGAGGGAAGGAGCATCAGCAACGTGGCAGCCAGATAGCGGTTGCCGTTGGGCAGGGCCGCCAGGAAAGCGCGGTAGTAGAGGAACTGCCCGAAGTAGGAGAGAAGCGCGAAGGCGGCAACGGCCGCGGGAAACGACGTGCCGATCACCAGCAGCACCAACCCCGTGATGATGCCGGCGAATTCGGTGCTGGTGTAGCGGGTGAAGGGCCAATCGCCCTGGTTGCGCAGCGCGAGGACCACCCGCTGTCCCGCGTTGAAGTAACCGATCATGTCGGCGTTGCCGCCGTACACCCTGAAAAAGACGTAGACGACGGCGGCCGCGCCCGCCAACTTCATGGCGAGGGCAGCCAGCAAAAGCCGCCGCATGAAGCCGTCCCGGCTGGTGGACCGCAGGATCCAAGCCAAGGTCAGAAGGAGCAGGACCGGAGTGAAGAACAGAGCGGTGCCCGGGTCGAAGTTCTCGGGGAAGAACAGGAGTTGGATCCAGGCGGGCGAGGTCAGCGTGCACATCGCGCCGACCGCGCCGGCGAACAGCTTGCAGCGCGCCATGGTGGCCTGGAGCCCCGGGGAAACGGGAGCGCCCGTCCACTGCCCCGCGACCGTTGCCGGCGTGGCCATGACTACCTCCGCGCTCCTGTGGCGAGCGGTTCGTGTGGCTGGCCCAGCACGGATGCGAAGACTTCGTCCCACTGCGACAGCATCTTCTCGACATTGTAATACTGCTCGGCGAACTGCTTCCCCCGCCAGCCCGCGGTCCGGCGCGCCTCTTCGTCAGACATGAAGCGGTCGAGCATCGCCGTCCACTCCTGCGGCGTCGAGCAAGCCATGTGGAGGCCGCTGTCGCACATGGCGCGGGCGTAGGCGGGGGTGGCGGAGACGATGGCAGGCATGGCCATGCGCCAGAAGAGCAGGAGCTTGTTCTCCGGCTTGCCGCGGATCAACGGATGCTCCAGATCCATGGGGATGAGCGCCAAGTCGCAGGCGGTCATGACGGCGGCCGCCGTCTGTTCATTCCAGGCGTAGAGGTACACGCCGTCCAGGCTGCCGAAGGTCCGCCGCGCCAGGTCGGTGGCGTGGCGCTTGCCCACCTTGCCGTGCAGATACTCGCCGTATTCCAGGTCGGTGACCAGGTGGAGGGCGATCCGGCGCCGTCGCTTGATCTCGTCCAGCACACCGCGGATCTGCGAAAAATACGCGAGATTGCCCGGCAACCCCTCCCAAACAAAGTTGAAGACGTCGCCCGCGGCATAGTCCTGCTTCACCCGAGCAGTGACCGTGGAGTGAAAATCGAGGATGACGTGCACGTTGGAGCAATAGGGACGTATGTCGTCCTGCTGCTCGGCGGTGGTGCAGATAACGGCATCGGCGCGGCTACACATCCTCTGGATGCCCTTGACGTAATCAAGAAGCAAGTGCCGGTTCTGGCGGACGGCAAACTTGGCCGCTCCCCGGAAGACCGCCTTCCAGTCGCTGTTCCCGGCGGCCAAATAGGAATCGATCTGCTGGTAAATGATCTTGGCCGAGCCGCGATACCGCTGCCAGACGCTGATGTCGCCACCCGGGCTAACAACGACAACGTCGTAATCCCGGCGCGGGTCGGCAATCTCGAAATCCAAGCCACGTTGTTTCGCGTAAAAGCAGAAGCGCCGCCGGTCCCCGGGATGGGCGAAGGTCGGCTCGAAGGGCACGTAGCCAACTCGAAGATCGCGGGGGATGGTCACGGCCTGGAGAGTTTCCTTCCCTGGGTCCCAGCGATGGCTCTGATGCAGATCAAGTCTGGTCTAGCTTTGCTCGGGATGGTTTGTAGCAGCATTCTAATCAAAATCATCCACGGAAATCCGGGTAGGAGCGATCCGCCTGGGAGATGACCGAGACCGGAAGGGGCCAGGAGATCTGGAACGCGGGATCGTCCCAGCGCACGCCGGAGGCAGACGGAGCGTGGTACGGGCACGACATCTGGTAGAAGACCTCGCATCCGTCTTCGAGGGTTTGAAACCCGTGGGCGAAACCCTCGGGCACATAGAGCATGTTGTGGGCGGCGGCGGTGAGTTCGAGGGCGAACCAGCGCTTGAAGGTCGGAGAAGCGGAACGAAGGTCCACGATGACGTCATAGATACGCCCGGCGGTGCAGCGGACGATCTTGGCCTCTTCGTGCGGGGCACGCTGGATATGCAACCCGCGAAGAGTCCCCTTCTTCGTGGTCACGGAAAGACTGCACTGGGCGAGGCCGGGATTGAGGCCGTTGCGCCGGAACTCTTCGCGACACCAGGTGCGGGCGAAAAAGCCGCGTTCGTCGGTGAGGGGGTCGATCTCGATGACGCAGGCCCCTGCCAGCGAAGTAGGCAGGAACTTCACGCGATCACCTCGACCCGGGGGATGGGCACGACCAGCTTGCCGCCCCAATCCCGCACGTGCGCAAGCTGCGGGACGATCTCGTCGCGAAGATTCCACGGAAGGATCAGCACGTAGTCGGGCCGGGTCTGGGCGATCTTCTCCGGCCCAAAGACTGGGATGTGGGTGCCTGGAAGAAAGGTTCCCTGCTTGTACGGGCTGACGTCCACGGTGTAGTCGAGGAAGTCGGTGCGGATGCCGCAGAAGTTCAGCAGGGTGTTCCCTTTCGCCGGGGCGCCGTAACCGACAACCCGCTTCCCCTCGCACTTGGCGTGCGCCAAGAACGATAGCAACCCGAACTTGGCGGCATAGGCCTTCTGAGAGAACGAGGTGTAGGTAGCCAGGTCAGAAAGGCCGGCAGACTTCTCGGCCGCGAGCAGTGCCGCGACCGAGGGCATGACTGCCTTGGTCCGGTCTTCCGCGTGCCGGGCGTAGATACGCAGCGAGCCGCCATGGGTCGCGAGTTGTTGTACCTCGAAGAGCTCCAGGCCATGCCGCGCGAACAGTTCGCGGACGGTCAGAAAAGAAAAGTACGAGAAGTGCTCGTGATAGATGGTGTCGAACTGGTTGTCTTCGATCAGGCGCAGGAGGTGGGGGAACTCCATGGTGACGACGCCCGTTCTCTTGAGCAGCAGCTTGAGTCCGGCGACGAAATCATTCGGCAGCGGAGTATGGGCGAGCACGTTGTTCCCGATGAGGAGGTCGGCCTGCTTTCCCTGCGTCACCAACTCGCGCGCGGTCTGCGTCCCAAAGAATTTGACGAGAGTGGCCACGCCCTTCTCGCGGGCCACGCGGGCTACGTTCTCCGCCGGCTCGATGCCCAGCACCGGGACGCCCCGCTCCACGAAATACTGCAGCAGGTAGCCGTCGTTGCTTGCGATCTCGACGACCTGGCTCGAGGCGCCAAGGCCCAATCGCCCGGTGATCATCTCCACGTAGTCCTTCGCATGTCGCAGCCAGCTCTGGGAATAAGAGGAGAAGTAGAGATAATCGGAGAAGATGTGCTCCGGGAGCTCGAAGGCGTCAACCTGGACGAGGAAGCAACGGTCGCAGACGCGCGCATGCAGCGGATAGAAGACCTCCGGCTGCGCGAGCTGCTCGGGCTTGAGGTAGGAATTCGCCAGCGGCGAGACGCCGAGATCGAGGAAGGTGTGGGAGAGCGGCGCGCCGCAGAGGCGGCACTGGAGCGCACTCATCGCTCCGCCCCCGTTGGCGCGGGCATGGCTTGATAGGCGCAGATCTGGTCGAGCGCCAGCCGGCGAACATCGGCGCCGTCGCGATAGGCTTTGTACCACTCGACCGTGGCCTGCAGGGCGCGTTCCAGGTCCCAGCGGGGAGACCACCCCAACCGGGCGCGAGCCTTGCTGGAGTCGAGCTTGAGCACCTGCGACTCCGGCGGATGTGGCGCGGTGTCGGCCGCCCAGGAGGACCGCTGTCCCCAGAGTTCTGTCAGGCGCGTGACCACGTTGGACACCGGGACGCAGTCAAGCTCTCCAGGACCGAAGTTCCAGCTCCCAGCGTAGGCCTGGGGCTCCTGCCAGAGCTTTTCCACGAGAGCAAGATAGCCGCCCAGCGGTTCCAGGACGTGCTGCCAGGGCCGCACCGCCCGGGGATTGCGGATGAGAACCTGCTTACCGGCGAGGAAGGCGCGGATGGCGTCGGGCACCAGGCGATCCTCGGCGAAGTCGCCACCGCCGATCACGTTGCCGGCACGCGCCGAGGCGACCGCCGTAGTCCGGTGGGCGAAGAACGAATCGCGGTAGGCCGCAGTCACCAGCTCGGCGCAACCCTTGCTGCTGGAGTACGGGTCCCGGCCGCCCATGGGGTCATCCTCGGTGTAGCCACGCTCGGAA
The DNA here is from genome assembly GCA_035543055.1 of Terriglobales bacterium. Taxonomy (NCBI): domain Bacteria; kingdom Pseudomonadati; phylum Acidobacteriota; class Terriglobia; order Terriglobales; species Terriglobales bacterium. The sequence continues at coordinate 13,708 of DATKKJ010000148.1, forward strand.
CCCGAATTCTCGTAGCACTTGTCGCTGGTGATGACCAGCACGACGCGCACCTCCGCGCCCTGCCGCGCCGCCTCCAGCACCTGCACCGTGCCCATGACGTTGGTGGCATACGTGCCGACCGGATCGGCATAGGAGCGGCGGACCAGCGACTGCGCCGCCATGTGGAGAATGATCTCCGGGCGCTCCTCCCGCACCACCGCGGCGAAGCGCCCGGCAGCGCACAGATCCCCGATCACGGACCGCATGCCGCCGCCGACGCGTGCCAGATCGAACAGACTGGGATCGGTGGGCGGGGGCAGCGCGAAGCCTGCGAGTTGCGCCTCCAGTTCCCGCAGCCACAGCGCCATCCAGCTTCCCTTGAAGCCGGTGTGGCCGGTGAGCAGGACGCGTTTCCCCTTCCAGAATGCGGGATTCACCGCCATACCTTCCACGGGGCCTGCCCGGAGTTCCAGAGTTCCTCGAGGTGGTTCTTGTCGCGGAGCGTGTCCATGGGCTGCCAGAAACCGCTGTGCTTGTAGGTAGAGAGCTGGCCTTCGCGGGCCAGGCGCTCCAGGGGCTCGCGCTCCCAGATGGTGTGGTCGTCGGCGATGTAGTCGATGACTTTCGGCTTGAGCACGAAGAATCCGCCGCTGACCCAGCCTTCGCCGCTCGGCTTCTCGCGGAAGCGCACCACGCGCGAGCCGCGCAGTTCGAGGGCGCCGAAGCGCGCCGGCGGCTCGACCGCAGTGACCGTGACCAGCGTCTTCTGCTTCTTGTGGAAGGCCACCAGCGCCTTGATGTTGATGTCGGCCAGGCCATCGCCGTAGGTGAAGCAGCAATCGTCCTTGCCGAGGTACTCGCGGACACGCTTCAGGCGGCCGCCGGTCTGGGTCTCGAGCCCGGTGTCCACCACGGTCACCCGCCAGGGCTCGGCGGTGTTGCGGTGCACTTCCACCCTGTTGCGGGAGACGTCGAAGGTGACATCGGAGGTGTGCAGGAAGTAGTTGGCGAAGTATTCCTTGATCTGGAATCCCTTGAAGCCGCAGCAGATGACGAAATCGTGGATGCCGTGGGCGGAGTAGATCTTCATGATGTGCCAGAGGATGGGGCGCCCACCGATCTCGATCATGGGCTTGGGGCGCAGCACGGTCTCTTCGCTGATGCGCGTCCCCATTCCCCCGGCCAATATGACGGCTTTCAAATCCAGTCCTCCCTTACGCCAAGTCTTGCAGGAGCGCTTCATAGCGGGCCACGCCGGACTCCAGACTGAAGTGCGGGCGCGTGGCCTCGCGCGCGCGGGCCAGCTCGTCGGCATTGACGGCGGAGGCGATACGCGCCGCGGCCTCTTGCAACGCGGCGTCGGTGACGTCTTCCAGCACAATGCCCGAGCCCGCGCGGCGCACCCAGTCGCGCGCCTCAGGATTACACCCAGCCATCACCGGGCGCACGCCGGCGGCAAAGAACTCCGCCAGCTTGGTCGGCATGGAGCCGCGTTTGGCGATCCCCTCGTTCATCAGCAGCAGGCCCCAATCCATCGCGGACAGCCAGCCCGGCATCTCGGCGTGGGCGACTGTGCGAACAGTATACGAATTCTGCGTGAGCGAAAAGTGCGAGAGCAGTTGCGCCATGGCCTCAGGCTGCTGCGTCAGGCAGAGCAAGTGAGCCTCGGGACGCCGCTCCAGCACTGCCTGAAACAGGCGGAGACAATCTTCCACCCGATAGGAGGCATTGATGGAGCCGACCAGGCCGATGACCAGCTTCCCCTCCAGCCGCGCCCGGACCTCCGGCGGAACCACGGACAACTCTCGCGGAGCGAACATCCCATAGTCGGCGCAGGTGGGGATGGTCACCGCCGCCTTCCCTGCCCTGTTGCCCAGCTTGCCAGTGCGCACGTCATCGGCTTGCAGACCGGTGAGCGTGGTGACGGCGGCCGCATCCGCCACCAGACGCCGCTCCAGCCGCTTGGCAACGCGATACACGAATGGCCGGACAAACCAGCGGCCTTCGGCGACGCTCTCGTCGATCCAGTACCCGCGCATGTCGAACACGTACGGGACACCGGTCACTAGGCGCAGGGCCCAGGCAACCGAGGTGGCGACATAGGAACGCGCATGCACCAAGCGGATGCGCTCGCTCCGGATCAGCCTGCGTCCTGCCCAGAACAGCGCCCAGCAGTTCTGCAAGACCGGCCCGATGCCGCCGGTGTGATAGGGCAGGTGTGCCCACGTGATCCCGTGCGCTCCCAGCTCGCGCTCCAGTCGCTCGACGGCACCTTCATCCGCGAGGTCCCTTTGCCGCTCCATGGAAAGCAGCGCATACGGGAACCCGCGGCGGCTGAGGGCGAAGATGTAAGGCAGGACCTGCGACTGTCCCAGGGGCTCGAGGACCCCGTTCAGCGTGATGTACAGGATAGGAGCGTGCGTGGCGGAAGCGAAGCCCTGCTGCAGCGAATTTGAGGCCACGATATTCATCTGCGAGCGTGGGCTGCGAAGGGAAATAGCTTGATTCGCTCGTTGGCCTCGGCGAATTCGCGGCTTTGGAAGTATCCGGGGCGGTAGAACGACCGAAAATTCTTCCACGCAGTCCGCATGGCGGTTCCTGTCCACTCCTGGGTGTAGAAGGTATGGCCCTCACAAACACTCGGCTGGGCGATGCGCGGTACAGATTCCCCTGCCGCCAGGGCCTGAACCACCCGGACGTACAGGTCTTGCGCATGCTCCATCACTTTCCAGTGGAGCTCCGCGAGGCTTTCGGAGCCGTCCAGAGGCGTCTGCTCGGTGGCGACGATGGCTCCACTGTCGATCCCAGAATCCAGCCACATCACCGTGCTCCCGATCAGGTAGAACCAACGCCGGGCAAGACACCAGTTGGTGCAGTTCGGCCCCCCTTTCACATAAGGGGAAATGCCGGTGTGCATGTTAATGATTCCCAGGCGCTGGGCCGCCGATTCGATGATCCTCTTCCCGACAAGATTGGTACCGGAAACGATGACGAGATCGGGTTCGTGGCCGGTCAATGCGGCAAGTGTTTCAGGATCGTTGATATTGCGCACGCGCACAGTCGGCACTTGGGGGAAGCCGCCGTACTCGCGCGCGTAACGGTCCTGAAGGTCCAACCACGCTCGGATGAATGGTCTGCCCACGATCCTGCCCTCGATCCGGTTCAGCAGGATACTCAGTCTTTTTCCGGGGGGTGGAGATTTCATAGGGACGTTGCGGGACAGCACCACGGCGTTGAGCCGGCAGTGTTCAGCCAGCTTGCGGCAGAGCGCGGCCTGGTTCGGCGCGTCGTTGGTGAGAATGACGGCCTTCACAGGACGCCTCGAGCCCGGTACCCCAAGGCCTGGAATCGCACTTCACAGGCCGATTCGCCGGCCACCGAGATGCGTGGGTATACGCCTCCGTCCCCTCGGGCGAATTTCTCCTCGACCAACAGTACATGACGCATCCCGTGGCGCTTCAGGATGTCGAGCTGAGAAGGCCGGAAGCTGCCGTTCGGAAAAGCATAAATCTCCAACGGCAGGTGCAGAACATCCTTGAAGTAAGCGGCACATCGGGCCAGGTCCTGCTCGAAAAACCCGTCGCTTTCATGTCCCATCGAATCGTGCGCGTAGGAGTGAACTCCGATATCGTGAAATGCGGCCGCCTGGAGGACGGAAGCGCGGTCCATCATCCGGGTGGTCCCATCCGGCTTGACTTCTTGCAGCAGGGGGACGATCGACTGCCAAAGTGCTTCACGCTCGCTCCTGGGACGCATCTTCAGGAAATGGCTCAGGGCGGCGCCGAAGGCGGCCTTGGATCGAACGCTCGAGTCGGGAGGCGATAACGAGAATCCGGGCAGCCGGAAGCTGCGCAGCAGGGCCGGCGATGCCGCCCCCAAGAAGTCGTAAAGCTGAGTGTTCCACAGGGGCGTGCCGGACTCCACGCATTGGGGAACGATGTTCTGGTTGGCGCGCATCCCGTGCCTGGAGAGAATCGGCATGGCGTACTCCACGAAGTCCTGGTAGCCATCGTCAAACGACAGCACTACCGCGGGACGGGGCGGATCTTCTCTGAGGCTTGCCATCGAGAAGTGGCGCTTGAGAAAGACGAGCAGATCCGCAAAATCTTCGGGAGAAATGGGTGGCGAGAAAGGGTTCATCCGAGGCGACACACGGTGCAGGTTGAGAACAGCCAGGAACCTACCCCGTTGGATGCGGCGCACAAGACGTTGCTCCTGGCCCGCCAGTTCCAGCAATCGGAGGTAGAGACGCTTTATCGCCGTACGATTCATGGTGCGCAAATCACGCCCGAGTTTCCTGCGGCGCCACAGTCCGCCAAGTGCGTGCCCATCGCCAGTAGGCATAAACCACCCACAGCCTGTACGCCGTCATCATGTCCTGAGCGCGCAAACCGCTGAGCATTCGACGCAGCTCGGCGGCGTCGAGCGGCAGTCCCGGCAGCTCTGCAACCCAGTCCACGGCCTCCTCCAGTTGCGGGCGCAACGGTCCGGCGAGCCATTGCCCTATGGGAAGTGCGAACCCATGCTTGGCTGCCTGAAGGTGTTCCGGCCCGATGTGCCGGACGAACAGCTCCCGGGTGATGGGCTTGCGCACGCTTCCGCTCACCAGGGCGTCGTTGGCCAGCCGCCAACTGAATTCCACCAGCCGGTAATCGAGGAAGGGGGAACGAAGCTCAACGCTGTTCGCCATCGACATGCGGTCAGTCTTGACCAGGATGTCGTCGGGCAGGTAGAGCTGGAAGTCGAGGTAGCGGAGATACTCCAGGACGGTGAGCTTCGGAAGCCGACCAAAGCCGGCAGCCCAGCGCTTGAGGAATCCCGGCGAGGCGGAGCCCCCCTCGCTGCCCACAGTCATCAGCCGGCGATAGACTTCAAGCGCTACTTGCGAGTTGGAAAGTGCCGGCCGCATCCGCCGATAACGCGCATAGAGGTGGGCCACGGCGCCTCTCCACCCAGTGCCCCAGAGATAGCGGGTATATCCACCGAAAACCTCGTCGCCGCCATCGCCGGTGAGCAGCACCGTGGCGCCGCTTCGCGCCAGACGACAAACAGCATACATGGGCACCGAGGATGGGTCGCCGAAGGGTTCGTCAAGAACACTCATAGCGGAGTCGACGAGTTCCAGTGCATCCTGGCGCGAGAGCGTCAAAACTCGATGTTGAACCCCAAGCCGCCGGGCGATGGCCCGCGCTGCCTCGGCTTCATCCAACACTTCATCTTCCAGTCCTATTGTGAAGGTCTGTAAAGAGATGTTGAGTCGCTTGGACAGCATGAATGCGACCAGGCTGGAGTCCACACCACCGGACAGGAGCACGCCCACGGGAACATCGCTGACCAGCCGGCAGCGGACCGCGTCCTCCAGCAGGGCAGCGGCCTGCTCGAGGGCGTCGCGGTGCGACTGGCGACGCCGGCTCTGGGCGCGGAGGACCGCTTCCACCGACCAGTAGGGCCACTCGCGGGTCGAGAGATCAGCCTTGACCTCGAGGATATGGCCCGGACGCACCTTGCGCACGTCCTCGAAGATGGTGAGCGGCGCGGGGATGTACGTGAGCTGGAAGTAGGCCTCGGTGGCCTCGCGCGAGACGGTGTGCGGCCTGGTATCGGCGCGCAGGAGGGCCTTGATCTCGGAGGCAAAGGTAAGGCAATCGTCCGCCAGCGAATAATGCAGCGGCTTCTTCCCCAACCGATCGCGGACCAGAAACAGGGAGCGCGTTGTCGCGTCCCACAGGGCGAACGCGAACATGCCGTTGGCGGCCTGCAGCGTCGGTTCCAGCCCCAGGCTCTCGAAGCAGGCGAGCAACACCTCGGTATCGGAATGCGTGCGGAAGGAGGCGGCATCACGGTGGATGCGCCGGCACAGCTCGCCGGCGTTGTAGATCTCGCCGTTGTACACGATGGTGAAGCGCCCGCTCTCGGAGTGCATGGGCTGGTTGGCGGCGGGGGAAAGGTCCTGTATGGCGAGGCGGGAGAACGCCAGCGTCAGCAGCCGTTGCGGGTCCGTCCAATAGCCCTCCATGTCCGGGCCGCGGTGGCGCAGGCAGGAGTTCATGCGCCGGGCAACCGCTTGCATCGGTTCCGCGGGCATGGGCTGGCGGTGGAGACGTCCGGCAAAACCGCACATCGCTCAGGCCTCCACCGCAGCCGACACGGAACTCTTTTCGCCGACCATATTGACGCCGATGTTGGGCAGACGCTTCAAGCCGCCGATCCCCGCACTGCCCAGCGCGGCTACCACCTCGGACTCGGTCATGGGCTGATCATAGGCCGGGGAGAGCATGTCGAAGGTGTCGAGCACCGCCCAGCGGTAGCGCTGGCGCCAGGAGAGGTCGCGCTTCTCCACGTAATTCGCCACCGGGATACAGAAGCGGAAGACTCGCCCCAGCTTGGGGATGCGGAAGAGCAGGTCGGTCAGGGGGAACAGCACCGGCATGAAGAAGCGCACCAGGAAGAGCAGCAGCTTGGGGTCCATCCGGCGGGTGATGGTGCGGAGCAGGTACTTCGCGTGGAAGCGGGTCCATCGCCCGCGTTCGTAGACCGTGACCGCGATGCGCCCGCCGGGCTGCAGCACCGGAGCCAGGGCTTGCAGCGAGCGCCCCGGATCGGGGGTGTGCTGGATCACTCCGATGCAGTAGCAGCCGTCGAAGGCCCCGCGGCGGAATGGCAGATCGTAGATGCTGGCTTGTACCAGATGAACGTTGGGACGCGAGGCGAGGGTCTGGCGGGCCGCGTCCACGGCATTACTCAGGTCCACGCCCACCACCTGCGCCGGAGCACGGGACGCGACTTCGAGGAAGCGTCCCGAACCGCAACCCACCTCCAGCAGCCACTTGCCCTTCATCCAGTCCGAAGTCCACTCGGTCTCGGAGAAGAAGCGCTGCTCGGACTGGCGAGTGAAGTTGTCGGAATCGATCTGCTCCAGGCGAAAACGGTTCCACTGCAGGCCGAAGGAGGCGGCGTAGTTCTCGGCCGGGACGAAGCGAGGAATGCCGTTCACGATGGGAAACCGCTGCCCGCAGGGCGCGCACTCGAGACTTCCCGAGAGGACCTCGCCACCCGCCGATGTCTCCGCAAGACACGCCAGCCGGCTTTGGCAGCGCGGACATGCCAGGACCTCCAGCAGAGCATGCCGCATCGCCTATCCCGACCCGCCGGGCGATTTGAGTTTTGGATACGACACCGGTGTTTCCAGAAAATATAACAGTCCGAGAGGGTCTCGCCAGTACCCGTTCAGGAAGCTGCAGAGGGCCGGCGCGCCAGAGTGCGGCAGGCACGGACCATTTCCCCGCCCCCGATGGCCCACAGCAGCGCGCCGCTGACCAGCACTCCGGCACTCATCCAGGCGATTCCCGAGCGCGCCTGGGTCAAGGCCAGAACGCCGCCGAAAACGCCGAGCGCCAGCAAGATTCGCCCTGATTCAAAAGCCAGCGGGAAAAGCCGTTGACCGAAGGCGTAGGCCAGGAGCGCCTCGAGCACATAGGCGGCCAGGGTGGCGTAGGCGGCGCCGTACATCCCCCAGGTCGGGATCCACCAGAAATTGAGAGCGATGTTGGCGGCGCAGGCAGCGAAGCTCGCGGCCAGCAGGAATCCCGTCCTCTTCTCCTGCATGATGGCCAGGTGGAAGAGGCCGAAGAGTCCGTGGAAGAGATATCCGCCGATGACCCAGGGGATGACGCGCCCGACGGCGTGGTAGCGCGGGTCGAGCACCAGCCGGGCAACGTCCTGCGCGATCAGGCAGCCGAAGCAGGCCACGCCTACGTAGAACAGGATGAGGCCGCTGGAGATCCGCCCGAGCAGCGGCCGGGCAGCGTCGCCGCCGCGCGCCACGTCGAGGAAGATGGGCGACCAGGCCTGTAGTACTGACGACGTCACCAGGTACATCACCATGCCGAAGGTGTAGGCCACCGAATACAGGCCGACCTCGGAGACCGGCCGGTAGCGCTCCAGGATAAGGCGGTCGGCGGCAATCAATCCCAGTGCCATGGCCTGGTGCGGCACCACCGGCAAGGAAATAGCGAAGGTCTCGCGGAGATGCTGCCAGTCCCATCCGCCCAGGAACCAGCGTCCCAACAGCACAGCGGCGAAGGCGCAGGCGACGCCCGCACCCAGAAACCGGCCCAGCAGCATGCCGACGGCGCCCTGCCTCATCGCTACTACCAGGACGAGTGCGGCCGCCGTGGTGAGCACGAACGTCACCACCGATAGGGCGGCATAAGCCTTGCTCCGCTCTTCGCAGCGGTAGAGGGTGAGGCGCAGGTCGGAGAAGGCGGAGAAGGCTGCCGTCCCGATGGCCAGAGCCAGATAAGGATAGAACGGGACGGAGAAGCGGAAGGCAGCGAGCAGGTAGGGCAGGAACAGCAGCGCCAGGCCGGAAATCCCGGCGATCATTACCGTGGAAGCCCAGGACACGGTGGAGACATAGCGGCGCAGTGCCGCCGGATCGCCCAGGTACTGGAAGTAGAAGCGCGTCAGGCCGGTGGCGAAGCCCATCCCGGCGACCAATCCCACCAGGGCCGCCAGGGTCTCGGCGAGGGCGATGATGCCGTAATCCGCCGGCCCCAGGTATCGCGTGAAGACCAGCACCAGCAGGAAATTGAGCGCCTTGATCCCGAAGGTGGCGGCGCCATAAATGGCGGCGCCCTTCACCAGGCGGAGACCGACGGCGCGCAGGTCGAGCGAGGGAGCGTTGATCGAGGCTGGATCGAGTGCGTCGGGCAAGCCGGCTTCGCCCGTGGTGGAGTTGGCGGAGGTTGGGGTCAGCGGCAAGAGGAAGAGAGCTCCCGCGCAATCGGGCGACGATGGTGAGCTTCAGTCATAGGCTGGGTATCAAGTTCGCGCGTATAGGAACTCGCGGTACCTGCCCGCACCAGCATACCAAGGTGAAATCGTCTTGCTGAGCAAGCGGAAGCCGTCGATCGCAAAACTTGACGCTGGTATTTCCACGTGGCCGTGTGTCTGAAACGCCACATCGCTATTCTCGTGATAGAAATAGCCACGAGTGCATCGCGCTATGTGAGCTAGGTATTCCCGTATCGTCCCAACGTCCATCTCGGAAAGACTACGCGTATTGAAAAGCACATCCACCGACATATCGGGCAGGGTTGGTAAACAATAATTGGGGTAAAGAACAGCGTCATACCGCCTGGGGTCAGCAAGTACGGTTTGGGGGTCCGATTCACCGTACAGCGCGACCGTTGCTGTTGGGTTGACAGAACACAGCCAAAAGGAGGCGATCAGCAGTACTTCGGGGAGGTCAAAATCCAGGTACGTGACGCCGCGATGTTGCAGGGCAAAATGACCGCATTCGCCGTATCCACCGCCGATTTCGGCGACAGTCCCGGGCCCACCCAATAACGTGAGTATCCTGGACGTGGTGTAATGATGGCGGAACGTACTTCCCATCACCAAGGTGTCGCCGATCCAGTAGCCACAAGGGTTTCCGACCGGTGGCGCATTCAGTGCGGTCAGATCGCCTCCAATGAGCTTCCGCCACACCTGATAATCGTGCAGTGCGGCGTTGGCGAACCCGACCTTCGTATACCACGTGGACAGGGCCTTAGGGTCGCTCCGGTCGGCGATACTCGCAACCGCATCGTTGCGAAACATGTTCTCAAGCACTTTCGTTAGCGGCCCTACATCGTCACTTAGCAACTGCAGTTTCTCTGCGATGATAGTGGTCCACTCGCCGGTCGGCTGATAGAAAGGCGCAGCACCGGCCTGGTCACGTTTCGCTGCGCGATAGGCTTCCCTGACTCGAAAAACGAGTTGGGGATTCGCAGGTTGCCCTCGGTCAGCAAATCCTTTCTTGACCGCAGCCAGAGAAGCCAGCGGGTCGGAACGAAAGTCAGCCACCTGACTTATGAGCGTCCGTGACTTTCGCAGCAGTGTGTCGGCTATGCTCATGAGGGAAACTCTATCGCAACGGCCCCAGGGCGGTCAGGGGGAAGACTGTCGCCCTCAAGACTTCACCCCCCTAGCCAGCAAGGAATCGGACCTCCGCGCTGCTTCGAATCCGCGAAGGAACTGAACGGAGCCGAACCCGGACTTACGTAGCATGGTTCCGATCTGCGCCCGGTTGTAATAGGCGAGGGTCTCCGTACGCCCTGCGTCGATGGCGCCGTCGCGGCCGATGAATGTCTTCTGATGGCGGACGATGCCGCGTTTCGGCCAGTATTGCCGTTCGTGCAAGTAATAGGCGAAGCGGTCTTCCGGAGGAAGTGGATCCCAGGTACGCAGATGGTTCCCGTTGAGAGCAAACATCCTGCGCATCTTCGGCGCCAGGGGATAGAGCTCCAGCAGAACCCTCCCGCCGGTGGCGAGACCGGCATGTAGCCGCGACAGGACCTTGGCCGGCGCCGCGGCCGAGATGGGCCGGAAGTACTGGAAGGCTCCCGTCAGGCAGACGGCCAGGTCGAAGGACCTCTGCGGCGCCTCGACCTGCAATACATCCTCGTTGCGAAATTCGACCTGCCGGAGACCCAATTCGGCGACCCAATCCCGGGCAAAGCCGATCCGCGAGGCGGCGAGGTCGATGCCGAGGCCGTATTCCACCAGCCCTGCCTGTGCCAGAGCCACCAGCAGTCGCCCATTACCGCAGCAGAACTCGAGGACGCGCAACTTCCGGCCGCGGGGGGTGAGCTTGCGCCGGATGAACTCCACCTGCGCGGCGGTCTTGCGTAACAGGAGCGCGCGGTACTGCTCCAGTTCCAGCCGGGAGGGGAAGTTCGCGGGCGCTTCGACCCCCTCATAGTCACAGCGGGAAGCGTGTCCGGACTTCTTCCGTGCGGTCATCGTGCTGCTCTGCCTGCGCCGGCGAGCTCCAGCAAGGCGCCGGGGACTTCGGCGATGTTCGGCCAGAGCGCCGAAGACCGGTTCTCGACGTAAAGCTCGACGCCGGCCGGATCGAGCACCTGCTGTTTCAGTTCCGCCACCACTTCATCGATGGGCATGGTCCCCCAGGCGTAGCGGGTCAGGGTGAAGTGCTTACCGGTCCGCGGCATGTACTCGAGCTGGGCCGTTTCTGGGTACAGCACCGGGTCCTGATAGAAGTATTCCGCTCGCGTGAGGTCCACGCCGCACAGCACGATCTTGCGATACCCCATGCAGACCCCCAGCGTGATCATGGTACTGAGCGTCCCGGTCACCTTGAGCAGGGCGCCGACATGGTCGCTGCGCGCGAACTCTCCGCGCTCGGCCAGCCGGCGGATCCCCTCCGCCAGTTCCTGGCGATCGCGTGCGATCAGCCGGATGGTCTCGGCCGAATAGGTCGCGCGACGAAACTCCTCCGGCAGATCGAAGATGTACTGGTGGGCGGGGTTGGCGATGTCCATCACCACCTTCAGCGTGTCTTCGTAGTCGGCCGCGCGTTCGGTCAGGACCTGGAGGAGGCGCCGGTCGTGCTCGGGATAGAAGTCCGCCGGATTGCTCTCGAAGAAGTACATCCTGGGCACGAAGGGGTGGATGGGCCAGAAATTGAAGCCCACGGAATCGTGCGCGGCGATGGCGGCCCAGCGCTCGGCGGTGATCTGGTTGATGGAGGCGCCGCTGCCCAGCACGAACAGGACGTCGCTCCGCTTGACGCTGCCGAGGTCGCAGTCCTGCAGCCGCTTGAAACCTGCCCGGCGATGGGCCTTCTCATGCAACGGCTGAAACGTCCGCCGGGCCCGCCAATAGTACAAGGGCAGCAGCAGCGAATACGGCAGGTGATCGCGAACCATGTGCTTCAGGGAACGGAGCATCGTTTTATGGCGTGGACCCTTCCCTTCTCATGCCCGGCGGAAGACCGGGGAGACCGGAGGCCCCTCCAGGCGCGTCTCGACGTTGCCGGCCGCGATGGCTTCCGCCATCACGCCCAGCGCCGCCCGGTAAGCGCGGAGCGTGTGCTCGACATCCTGGGCGCTATGGCTGGCGCAGAGCATGTGGTATCCGGCGCACAGTACCCCGCGCTTGATGACTTCCTGCTGGAAGAGGCTTTTCAGCGCCAGCCACTCGGCGCCGGTATCGTCCTTGAAGTTGATGACGGTGCGAGGCGGGTACCCGATACATGCGGTGTAGCGCTCCAGCCCGAGTTTCTGGGCCAGCGTGTTGTACCCGTCGCGCAGCCGCTCGCCCTGCTCCCAAATGCGGTCGATCGCCTTTCGCTCCCGCAGCGCCCGGATGGTGGCCAGTGCCGCCGCCAGACCCAAGGCATCACCGCCGAAGGTGAAGGAGAAGAACACCTCGTCGAAGATCTCCATCACGTCTCTACGCCCGACCACGGCGGCGATGGGATATCCATTCCCCATGGCCTTGCCGAAGCAACCCAGGTCCGGCGTGACCTTGAAATATTCCTGCGCGCCCCCGAGCGCCATGCGGAAGCCGGTGATCACCTCGTCGAAGATGAGCAGAGCGCCCTCGCGGTGCGCCAGGTCTTTCACCTGCTGCAGGAACCCTTCTTGCGGAGCGATGACTCCGGCCGGTTCCATGATCACGGCAGCGACCTGGCCACGATGTTCGGCGAAGATCCGTTCCAGGCTGGCGAGGTTGTTGTATTCGAAGCCGGCGACCAGCTGCTGGACCGCCGCCGGGACGCCCTTGTTCCGGGTGGTGGCGCCGATGTACCAGTCCTGCCAGCCGTGATATCCGCAGAAGGCGACCATGTCGCGGCCGGTGAACCCGCGTGCCGCCCGGACCGCGCCCGCGGTGACGTCGGAGCCGTTCTTAGCGAAGCGCACCATCTCCGCGCACGGGATCATTTCCACCAGGACCTTAGCAAGCTCGACCTCCAGGGGATGCGGCAGCGAGAATGCATAGCCGCTTTCCATCTGCTGCCCGATCGCCCGGTTCACGTCGGGATCGGCATGGCCCAGGATCACCGGGCCGAGGGCCATGGAATAGTCGATGTACTCGTTGTCGTCCACGTCCCAGACGTGCGACCCGCGAGCGCGCGCCAGGTACACTGGCGAAACCCCCTGCACGAACTGCGTCGGCCCCTTGCTGAACGTCTGCGAATACGAAGGGATGAGCCGGCGTGCCTCTTCTTTCAGGCCTTGGGAGGCGGCGAGCGTGCGGGTTGTGGCAGCCATCGGTTCCTCCGCGATCAGGCTCTTGTAGTACCCCTCGTTGCGGATGATCCCGCGATTGAGCGCAGCCACTTCCGGGTGTTCCTTGACTGCCTTCAGCAGTTCGCCGAGAGCAAAGCTGACCTTCCCTCCGAGCAACGCGTACAGCGCGCGGGTGAACTCCAGGTCTGCGCCCTCGTCCACGGTCAGGCGCAGGTCCGGCGGCCCCTCTCCATCCTGGGCGGAGACGTTCTGCACGCGGAAGCGGTCAGAGAGCTTGATATACGGGGTTACGTGCTCGCGCTCGGGCTCGCGCTTCGCTTCCTTCCAGGCGGTCTCGAGTGCAGCCATGGAAAAGACCTCGGTGTCGAGTCCGTCCGGAAAGGTGTGGGCCAGAGTGTTCGAAACGTAATCGGCATCGCCGTCCAGATAGGCTCCGACCACGCGGTCGATCACGCCAGGGTCGATGAACGGGCAATCCGCGGTGATACGCACGACGGCGCCGGCGCCGTGCGCTCGCGCCGCCTGGTAATAGCGGTCGAGGACGTCGTCCTCACTCCCCCGGAACACCGGGAGCCGTTCGCCCTGGCAGAACCCGACCACCGCTTCGTCGCTCGCGGAGGTGGTGGTAGCCACCACCACTTCCTGCACCGTCTTGGCCCGGCGCACGCGCTGGGTGACGTACCACAGCATCGGTCTCCCGGCGACGTCCGCCAGGACCTTGCCGGGCAAACGAGTGGAACCCATGCGGGCCTGCACGATGGCAACGACCTTGGACGACCGGCGGTCCGGCGGGCGGATCCTCATCGCCGCACCGGTCGGCGCCGATTCCCGGGCCGCCAGCGCGATGCGCAGCACCCGCTCGCCCTCCCACACGTCGCAGAGCGGCCGGTCCTTGCCGTCAAGGCAGTTCAGGAAATGCTGCATCTCGTCCACGTACATCTGGTTCAGCTGCCAGTCGGGGGGACTGGTCCAGGTCTCCCACTGCCCGGTGGCCGAGCGATAGCAACGGACCTGTCCGGTCACGAAGTGCCACCGGATCGTGCCCTGGTCTCCGATCACATGACAGGTCCGGCTCCTGGCCCGCTGCACGTAGTCAAGATGGATCTCGGAGATAGCGCCGCTGCTGTGCCGAAGGAGGATGGCGGCCACATCCTCGGTATCGATCTCTAGGTGGCTGAGCTTGCCCGCGAGGCACGACACGCTCTCCACCTCTCCCATCAGCTCGCGGACGTAGTCCAGCTCGTGGATGGCATCGAGGATCACGCCCCCTCCCAACTGGCGCCGCGCGCTGTAGCCCTGGCGATAGTCTTCCCAAGGGTGCCACTCGGGCAGGTAGTGCCCGGTCTCGGCCCGGAGGGCCACTACTTTGCCGACAGCCCCCTCAGTGATCAGCGCCTTCATTTGCCGGATGCCGGGAATGAATCGCGTATTGAAGCCCGCGAACGTGATCAGGTCCTTCTTCCGGACGAGTTCCAGCAAGCGGCTTACACCGTCCAGGCTGTCGGAAAGAGGCTTTTCGATGAACAGGTGACAGCCCCGCTCCGCCGCCTCGATCGCCGGAGGGATGTGCATGGCGGTCGGCGTGGCGATGACGGCCACGTCGGGCTTGAGCGGCCAGGCGTCTTCCAACCGCTCCACGACCGGCACGTGGCATTTCTCCGAGGCCTCGGCGCGGCGGTCAGGGCGGGGATCGAAGGCGATCACATCGTCCACGCCCAAGGCTTGGAGGTTACTGATGTGCCGTTTTCCGATGGAACCGCAACCGACGACCAGGAATCGCCGAGGCCGCTGTGGGGACGGAGGCATGTTTGCATGCGATTCTAGCAAACTTCTCCACGCCCCCTCCCGCGGCGCGCTTCTGATAACATCCGGCTAGCATCGATCCAGGTCCCACCGATCCGCACCCGCGTATGGGCCACAATGCGAGCGACATGATCCTTGTCACCGGCGCCAGCGGTCTGCTGGGCGCGAACTTCGTGCAAGTGGCCCGGGCCGCTGGCCGGCCGGTCGTGGCCCAGTATCGTCAGCATCCGACCGAGGAGCTGGGCGTGACCTCGATCCGGGCTGATTTGACCGATGCCGCTGCGGTCTCGGGGCTGATGGAGAAAGCGCGGCCTGCCTGGGTGGTGCACTGCGCCGCCGCCGCCAACGTCGACTGGTGCGAACAACATCCTGACGAGGCCCGGCGAATCAACGTGGACGGCTCCCGCATGGTGGCCCGCGAAGCGCGCCGTGCCGGCGCTCGCCTCGTCCACATCTCTACCGATGCCGTCTTCGACGGCGCCCGCGGCAACTACGCCGAGGACGACACCATCAATCCCGTCAACGAGTACTCGCGCAGCAAAGCGGATGCCGAGGTCGCCGTCCGCGAGGAGCTGGGAGCGGCGCTCATCGTTCGCACCACCATCTACGGATGGAATTTCCAGCCCAAACAAAGCCTGGGCGAGTGGCTGGTGGCCGAGCTTTCCTCGGGCCGCAGCGTCATCGGCTTTAGCGACCTGGTTTTCTCCCCGCTCCTGGTGAATCACCTCTCGGAGCTCCTGCTGGAAATGATGGGACGCAGCCTGCAAGGCGTGTACCACGTGGCCGCCTCCGATTCCTGTACGAAGTATGATTTCGGCAAGCGCATGGCAAGGAAGTTCGGCCTGGACGAATCTCTGGTACGGCCGGGCACGACCGAGGACGTGCCGCGTCCTGCCCGCCGGCCCCGGAACCTGTCACTCAACACCGGTAAGATCGCGCGAGCACTGGGGCGGACGATGCCCACGGTGGATGAAGGAATTGCCGCCTTCGACGCCCTGCGTGACACCGGTTTTGCAGCACGGATGAAGGACAGAGGACCCGCTCATGCTCAGTCTTGACATCGGGCGCCGCCGCATCGGCGACGACCAGCCCACCTATTTCATCGCCGACATCTCCGCCAATCACGACGGCGACCTGGAGCGGGCGAAGATGCTCATCCAGCTTTGCGCTCGGGCCGGCGCTGATGCGGCCAAGTTCCAGAACTTCCGCGCACCCAAGATCGTCAGCGAGCAGGGGTTCCGCAGCCTCAGCGCCCAGCTCTCCCATCAGGCCAAATGGAAGAAGTCGGTTTACCAGGTGTATCAGGAAGCCAGTCTGCCCTGGGAATGGACGCCGGTATTGAAGGCGGAGTGTGACCGCGCCGGGATCGAGTATTCCTCCACGCCCTACGACTTCGACGCCGTGGACATGCTCGACCCCTACGTCGCGATCTACAAGATCGGTTCCGGCGACATCACCTGGCCGGAGATGCTGCGCAAGGTGGCGAGCAAGAACAAGCCGGTGCTGCTGGCCTGCGGCGCCTCCGACATCGGTGAAGTAAAGGCGGCGGTGGACACCATCCGTGCCGTCAATCCCCGGCTCGGCCTCATGCAGTGCAACACCAATTACACCGCGAGTCTGGAGAACTTCCGCCATATCCATCTCAATGTGCTAAGGACCTTCCGCACCATGTTCCCCGACTTGGTCCTGGGCCTGTCGGACCACACCCCCGGACATGCCACCGTGTTAGGGGCGGTAGCTCTGGGCGCGCGCGTGGTCGAGAAGCACTTCACCGATGACAATGCCCGCGAGGGCCCCGATCACCCCTTCTCCATGACGCCCGCCACCTGGCGGGAGATGGTGGACCGCACCCGTGAGTTGGAGCTGGCCCTGGGCAGCGCCGAGAAGAAGGTCGCCGGCAACGAACAGGACACGGTGGTGGTGCAGCGCCGCTGCCTCCGCGCTGCCCGCAACCTCGAGCCGGGTACCTTGCTCACCCGGGATTGCCTCGACGTCCTGCGCCCGGCGCCGCGGGACGCCATCTTTCCTTACGAGATCGACAAAGTGATCGGGATGCGCCTGCGCGCCCGCGTCGAAGCCGGCCAGCACCTTCGCTGGACCATGCTCGAGGGCGAGCCGAAAGCCGCGGGCCAAAGCTGAGCATGCGCGTCCTTTATTTCTCGCGGACGCTCACCGGCCACGACCGGCGCTTCCTGGCCAAGCTGGCGGAGTCGGAGCACGAGATCTGGTTCCTGGCGCTGGAGGAGCATTCCCCGCTGCCCAGCGACCTGGCCGCGAAGGTGCGCACCGCCCCCTCTCTCGGCGCGGCGGGCTTCGGGATCAGGCAGCTTCCCGGGCTCGCTCCCCGGTTGCAAGCCTCACTCAGCAAGATCCGACCCGACCTGGTGCACGCGGGCCCGGTGCCGTCGTGCGGATACCTGGCAGCGCTTGCCGGCTTCCACCCGCTCCTGCTGCAATCCTGGGGCTCCGACATCCTGGTGGATGCCGATCGTGATGCCGCCCACCAAGAGGCCACCCGGTCGGCCCTGGCGCACGCTGACGCGCTGTTCTGCGATTGCGATGCGGTGCGAGTGAAGGCACAAAGCCTGGGCGGCCCCACGGGCGACCGCGTGGTGCAGTTCCCATGGGGCGTGGACCTGCAGCGCTTCCGTCCGGGAGCGGCGCCTCAGTCACGCCAGCGGCTCGGCTGGCAAGATGCCTTCGTGGTGCTCTCCACCCGCTCCTGGGAACCTCTGTACGGCATCGACGTGCTGGTCGAGGCGTTCCGCCTTGCGGCGCGGCGCGAACCGCGCCTGCGCTTGCTGCTGGCGGGCAGCGGGAGTCTGGCCCCTGCCGTCGAGGCCCAGATTGCAGCAGGCGGGCTCGAGGGATTCACTCATCGTCCCGGCAACATTGACCACGACCAGCTTCCCGATTATTTCCGCGCCGCCGACCTGTTCATGAGTTGCTCCTACAGCGATGGCAGTTCCGTCTCGATGCTGGAAGCCATGGCCACGGCGCTTCCCGTGCTGCTGACCGATGCCCCGGGGAACCGCGAGTGGGTCGCGGCGGGCGAGAATGGATGGCTTGGCGCTCCGGGAAACGCAGAATCGTTTGCTACCGGGCTGCTCCGCGCCGTGAAGGCTTCATCCAGGGAACGCGAAGCGATGGGCGCGGCCAACCGCCGGGCCGTCGAGTCCCGCGCTGACTGGCACCGGAATTTCCCAAAACTGCTGGAAGCTTACTCGCGCCTGGGCAGCGCCAGGACAGAGCGGACGGGCGGCGCCTAGCGTGCGCCTGGTCGCGTCTCGTGCTGTGCGGCCGTCACCGGCTCCGGTGCAGCCTCTTCACGGATCAACCCCTGGAGCTCGGGGACGCGCAGCCACTGCGTGTTAGTGTCACTGGCATAGCGGAAGCCGTCTGGTAGAGACTTGCCGTGCCTCCATCCGTTGGTCTCCCACCAGGGATGATTGGGCTTGATCACGTACATGTTCTCCAACTCGACGGTGTGCCGGGCTTCGTCCTCCGAAACCAGCACCTCGTGGACCTTCTCTCCCGGGCGGATGCCGACGGTGTCGGTCTTGCATCCCGGCGCCACTGCCTCGACCAGGTCCATGATGTTCATGCTGGGCAGCTTGGGAACGAAGATCTCGCCCCCCTGCATCTGGCGGATGCACTCCAGGACGAAGCGCACGCCCTGGTCCAGGGTGATCCAGAAGCGGGTCATGCGCGGATCGGTGACCGTGACCCGGCCGCTGGCTCGTTGCGCCTGGAACACCGGGATCACGCTTCCCCGGCTGCCGACGACGTTGCCGTAGCGGGAGACGCTGAAATGCGTATCCTGGTCACCGGAGTAAGCATTGGCCTGCACGAACATCTTCTCCGCGCACAGCTTGGTGGCGCCGTAGAGGTTCACGGGATTCACCGCCTTGTCGGTGCTGACCGCCAGGACCTTCTTCACGCCCTGGTCAAGGGCGGCGTCGATCACGTTCTTGGCTCCCACCACGTTGGTCTGCACTGCCTCGAAGGGGTTGTACTCGCAGGCCGGAACCTGCTTGAGGGCGGCGGCGTGGATGACCATGTCCACCCCGCGGAAGGCGCGCTCCATGCGATCGCGATCGCGCACGTCGCCCAGGAAGTAGCGCAGCGGCGAGCCCGGTCCGTCGGGGAAATCGCGCCGCATCTCGTGCTGCTTGAGCTCGTCGCGGCTGAAGACGATCAGCTTCTTCGGGTGGTGTTCCTTGAGCGCGATCTGCAGCAACTTCTTCCCGAACGATCCCGTGCCGCCGGTGATGAGGACTGATTGCCGATCCAGAACGCCCATAATCTCCTTGAAAGGCCTCTCGCCTCGATTCCCTCCCCTTTTGAAACGCCTGGGACCGCCCCGGGAAGAGAAGTGATGACTTTGGTGCGGCTGATTGTAGTTGATTCTAAAGGACCGGCGCGATGGGGTGGTATGATACGAAGCAATCCGTTCTCCATAGGGTGGCCGCTGATACAATCGTGTGTAATCCGGTCCAGCGTTCAAAGCCTCGGCCTCTCTGCCTCTGCGCCCAGCGAAGCCCAAGATGGTGAGGAGTAGTACGGGTGGAGTCTGACAAGCTAGTCCGCAGCGCTCAGCCGGCCGAACTCGGGCCTCCCCTGATGCCCTATCCCTACGGTCCCGGCACTCCCGAAGAGGCGTCCCTTGGCGAGTACTGGCGGATCCTGGTAAAGCGGAAGTGGACCGTCATCGCGACCCTGGTCGTGGTCATGACCCTGGCTACGGTCATCTCGCTGCGGACCACGCCTCTATACATGGCCGTGGGGAAGATTGCGATCTTCCGCGACAGCAACGACCTGGTCAACTTCAAGGACGTGGGCACCACTACCTCAGACGACTGGGACTACACCGTCGCGATGGATACGCAGGTGAAGATCCTGCAAAGCGACTCTATGGCGCTGGCGGTGGGGCGAAATCTCGCCGCTGGCAGCGCCGCCGCCAAGGAGAACGTGCAGAACCTGGGGACCATCCCCCTGGGAACGACCGCGAGCCTGGATCCCAAGCAGGAGCAGGCCGCCATCGGCGAGATCCGCTCCAATCTGACCATCACCACGATTCCCAACACGCGCATGATCGAGATCCGCTTCCTGAGTCCCGATCCCAATCGCGCGGCGCAGGTCGTCAACACTCTCACCAGCACCTTCATCCAGGAGAACCTGAAGACCCGCTATGAATCCATCATGCAGGCCTCCGACTGGCTGCAAAAGCAGCTCGCCGACCTGCAGATGAAAGTCGAGGTCTCGCAGGAAAAGCTGGTGAAGTACCAGAAAGAGAACGACATCCTGGGGATCGACGAGAAGCAGAACATCGTCACCGTCAAGCTGGACGAGTTGAACCGCGACCTGATCGCAGCCCAGGCCGACCGCATCCAGAAAGAGGCCAACTACAAGCTGGCGCAGAAAGGCAGCGCCGAGCTCAATTCCGGCCAGCCGAACAACCTGCTGGAGAAGCTGCGCACCCAGGAGTCCGACCTCAAGACGCTGCTGGCGCAGCTCAGCACCCAGTTTGGGCCGTCGTATCCCAAGGTCAGGGAGGTCAAGAACCAGCTGGCGCAGGTCGAAGCCTCCATCCTGCAGGAGAACAGCAAGGCCTTGGCGCGCATGCAGCGCGATTACCAGACCGCCATGCAACGGGAACAGCTGCTGCGGGGCGCCCTCGAGGAGCAGAAGGCGGAGGCCAACAAGCTCAACCAGCGGGCCATCCAGTACAACCTGCTGAAGCGCGATGTCGATACCAACCGCCAGCTCTACGAAGGCTTGCTGCAGAAGCTCAAAGAGGCGGGGATGGCGGCCGGCCTGAGGTCGAGTAACATCCGCATCATCGATTCCGCGCGTGTTCCCACTTCACCGGCGACGCCGGACATCCCGCGGAACCTGGCGATCGCACTGCTCATCGGGCTGACCGGCGGCGTGGCCCTGGCCTTCGTGCGCGAATCGCTCGACAACACCATCCGCACGCCGGAGCACGTGGCTCAGATCGCCGCCCTGCCTGCGCTAGGCATCATCCCCAGCAGCCTGCGCCTGGCCCCCAAAGCGGGCAACGGCCGGCCGAACCTGACTTTGGCGGCCGCCACCGCACGGGGCGACGGCATCGAACTGGTCTCGCATTCGCGTCCCAAGTCGGAGATGGCGGAGGCTTACCGCGCCTTGCGTACTTCCATCCTGCTCTCGTCGCTGGGCGCGCCGCCCAAGGTCATCCTGGTGACCAGCGCGCTGCCGCAGGAGGGCAAGACCACCACCAGCATCAACTCGGCCATCGTGCTGGCGCAGAAGGGCGCGCGCGTGCTGCTGGTGGACGCCGACCTGCGCCGTCCCGGCATCCATCAGAAGATGGGGCTGAAGCCGAGGGCCGGCCTGAGCACGCTGCTGGCCGGCAGCGAGACTTTCGACAATCTCGTGATCCCCTCGCCCCAGCTGCCCAATTTGTTCGTGTTGCCGGCGGGACCGGCCCCGCCCCACCCGGCGGAGCTGCTGGGCTCCGACCTCATGAAGAACTATCTGGCGCAGTGGCGGGAGCGCTTTGACCACATCCTGATCGACACGCCGCCGGTGCTCAGCGTTACCGACGCGGTCCTGCTCTCGGTGGATGCCGACTCGGTGGTGCTGGTCATCCGCTCGGGACAGACGACCAAGGAAGCCCTGCGCCGCGCCCGCAGCATATTGACCCAGGTGAACGCGCGCATGATGGGCGTGGTCCTCAACGCGGTCGACCTCCAGTCTCCCGACCTCCACTACTACTACTACGGCACCAAGTACGGCGGGCAATACTACGAAGAGAACCCGCGCAACTAAGTGTCCGCTCCGGCAAAGAACTCGCGACCCAGAGAACGAGCGCCCGACGGACAGGAGAGGGTCCTGCGCTGGCCGCTGGAGGGAGGGCGCCGCCTCCGATTCCTTGCCTGCGGCATCGCCGTGGTCGCGCTGTTCATCGCCTGGGTGGGCGCCGACCTTGCCGCCAAGCTGCTGGCCACGAGCCTGCGCCCCGAGCGGGTGGCGCTGGCGGCGCATCTCGACCCTTTCAATGCCGCCTATCCACACATCCTGGGGCGCATCGCGTTTTACCAGCGCCAGGACCTGCCCGTAGCCATCGAACATTACGGCGCCGCGACACGTCTGAACCGCTACTCGGCACGCTACTGGCTCGACCTGGCCAACGCGCAGCAGATCATGGCGCAGGCGGAGGAGTCGCGGAAGTCGTTGCAGCAAGCCCTGGCTGCCGATCCCACCAATCCGATGGTGACGCGCGAAGCCGCCAATTACTACCTGGTGCTAGGTGATACCCAGACCGCCCTCAGGCTGCTGGCCATGACCGTCCGCTACGATCCGCCGAACGCCCGCAGCGCCATTGACCTGAGCTGGCGCGCGACCCAGGATGCGCGCGCGGTGATGAACCAAGTCCTGCCGCCGACGGCCGACGCCTACCTTCTTTTCCTGCAGGTGCTGATGGAGCGCCGCCAGGCCGACGCCGCGCTGCAAGCCTGGGACGGCATCATGGCGCTCAAGCAGAATGTTCCCCTGGATTCCGCTCTCCCTTACATCCAGTACCTGATCGACGAAGGCCGGATCGAGCGCGCACACGCTGCCTGGACCCAGATAAGGCGGCGCGAGGGCACGCGCGCCACCGGGGAAAGCCTGGTGGACAACGGAGGCTTCGAGGACGACATCGTCAACGGCGGTTTCTCCTGGCGCTACCAGAATCAGCCGCATGTCGCGCTGGCCATCGACCAGCGCGATGCCTACCACGGGCGGCGCTCGTTGCTCATCACCTTCGACGGTGAGGCCGTCCAGGACGCGGGAATCTACCAGTTCATCGCCGTCGAGCCTGACACCGGCTACCGCCTGAGCGCGCGAGTGAGGACCGACGATCTGGAGGGGGCGGGCGCTCCCCAGCTGCTGGTTGCCGATCGCACCGGCAAACCGTTCTTCCTGTCAGAGCCGTTCGCCGCGAGCGGCGCCTGGCGTGAAGTCACAGGAGACTTCCGCACCGGCGCCGATACCAAGCTGATGGCGCTCCGTGTGGTGCGGGTGCCGGGCAAAACGCGGATCCGCGGCAAGGTCTGGCTGGACGATCTTTCGGTGGTGCGCAAGTGATCGCTCCAACAGGCGCCGCCGAGATGGCCGCCCCCGCATCCAACATCCGGAGCGTGCGCGGGCGCTACCTGCACAACGCGCTGGTGTACGGGTTGTGCGCGCTGCTGAGTTTCGGTCCCTTGGCCTTCGGCGCCACCGAATCGTGGTCGGTGGCCGTGCTTGAGATCGGCACGGCCGTGCTCATATTGCTGTGGATGGGCAAGCAGGCGGGCCTTGGCCGGGTCAAGATCCACCTGATTCCGCTGTACCCGCCGATGGCGCTGCTGGGCGCGCTGGTCCTGTTCCAGTTGCTTACCGGGCTGACCGCCTACCGCTCCATCACTCTGTCACGCGCCGTGCTCTTCGTGACCTACGCTGCCATCCTCTTCCTGGTGAGCCACACTCTGCGTAGCGACCGCGACTTGCGGCTGTTCTCCATCTGGTTCTCGGTCTTCGGCTTCCTGGTCGCGTTGTTCGCCATCGTCCAGGGATTCACAGACAAGACGGGCAAGCTCTACTGGGTGCGCCTGCCGCGGAACCCGGGCTGGACCTACGGGCCCTACGTGGACCACAGCCATTACGCGGGATTGATGGAGATGCTTCTGCCGCTTCCGCTGGTGCTGGCAGTTCTGGGCGTCGAGCGCGGCCCCAAGCGCGCTCTTCTATGGCTGAGCGCAGGGACCATTGCGGCGTCCATCTTCCTCTCTCAGTCCCGCGGTGGAGTGCTGGCAATGCTGCTCGAGCTGGTGTTCCTGGCAACCCTGACCCTGCCCAAAAGCTCGTTGCGACGGCACCATCGGCGCAACTTCCTGCTGGCCGCGGCGGCGATCTGCTTCCTGGCCTTCGTCGGCTGGTTGGGAGGCGAGGCCTTGCTGCAGCGCTTCTCGGTCCCGCGGCCGCAGGAGCTGGCGCAGCCGGGCCGTCTCACCATCCTTAAAGACAGTCTTCACCTTTGGGCGCGCAAGCCGCTGACCGGCTGGGGGTTGGGAACCTACCCCCTGGTCTTCCCCCAGTTCCGCAGCTTTTACACCAGCCTGTTCATCAATCACGCGCACAACGACTACGTCGAACTCATCGCCGAGACGGGAGTGGTAGGAGCTGCGGCCATCGCCTGGTTCCTGTTCGTCCTCTATCGCGCCGGACTGCGAAAGGCCCGGACCCAGCAGAGCCGCATCATCGATGCCATGACCCTGGCGGCGCTGACATCCTGCACCGCCATCGTGGCCCACAGCTTCTGGGATTTCAACCTGCAGATCCCGGCCAATGCCGCGCTCTTCTTCGCCTTCTGCGGCCTGGCCGCGACCCCCATCATCGCGCCCCGCGTACGGGAGCAAGCGTCCGGCGATCTGCCCCAGCCCTGAGCCGGACGCATTCATTTGTCCATCAGGATCTTTGCCACCCGCTCCATGTCGCCGGCGGTATAACGCTGGTCGGTGGGTATGGTCAGCACGCAGGAAGCCAGCTCCCTGACCTCCTCGGCGGCTGAGCCCGGGGCTTCCCACTGGATGGGACAGTAGACCCCGCGGCTGGTCAGATAGGCGCGATGCTCATCGCGCGCCGACTGCGACGGGAACACCAGCACGGCGCCGAACGGAGTCGCGTTGGCCGGCCAATCCCTGAACAACGGCTGCGCTGCGCTCCAGCCTTCCAGTGACTTCAGCAGTGCGGCGGTATTCTCGCGCCGCCGCGTGCGCCATGCGATGGGCACTCCTTGTTCCAGGTACCTGGAACTCCAGGGCGAGATGGTGGAAGGACAGGACCGCTCCAGGCGTCTTTCCCCGTCCGCTTGCAGATCTCGGTAAGCGGTCTTCACTTCCGCCGGCGCATTTCCCGCCAGATAGTCGGCTTTCCATATCATGGCCGCCAGCTTGAGCGCGCTGCCGGTCCAGTCGGTCCCTTCGGAGACCGAGAGCAGCGGCAGCTTGTGGGGCGACCATAAAATGCCCCCGTCCGGCACCGGCAGGGTCTTGCGCAGACTGCAGAAGGCGAAGTCGGCGCGGGATTTCAGCGCCCAGGGCGAGAAGGGGTCGTGGGAATGGTCCTCCACCAGCACGCAGTCGTGTTTGCGCCGCCAAGCCCACCAGGCTTTCCCTTCCCGTATCCCGAAGTAGTTCACTGCGATGACCAGATCGCGTGGCCCGGGTTGCAGTGTCTTCCAATCCGGCTCCGCACGGCGCGGCTCGTCGCGGTACAGGCGCACCGGGAGAGCGGCGCGCCAGCTCTCCACCACATCGTGGCAGAAATACTCCGGCACCCAGATGGCCTGCGCTTTCATGTCCGCTGCCAGATCGGAGACGGCGTGCCGGCCGAGTGCATACCAGGTGGCGGATGGCGGCCAGCTCAGGCAGGGCTCGCTCGGGAGTCCCATCCAGTGGAATTCGCTGCCTACCTCCCAGCGGTCGACGACCAAGGTCGCAGTTTTCCTGGTCATATGTCCCTGTGAGAAAGAGCGCCGCCAGCTTACCACCACGTCATTCTTGCATTGAACGGTGGCTAGTCGGCACTGGCGGCAGCCTTGTGCTCCGGATGCCATTGGATGATGGCGTGGCCGTTCACCTGCTGCATGGTCAAGGGATGGAATCCAGACTGGTCCCGCAGCATGGCAAGCATCTCGCGGGTGAACCAGATGGCGTTCTCCTCGGCGGCCTCCTGCAGGTGCACCGTGAGATCGATGGTTTCGTCGTTGATCTCCTCGATGCGCTTGCTCTCGGGGAAGACGACGTCGCCGCAGTTCACGCCGCAATGGAGCCGGAACTTGGAACGGAGCTGGTGCACGCCATCGTTGAACCACCCGAGGTTGGAGAGCACGCGCTGGGCCGCGGCCATGGCCTGGTCGGCGGACTCGAACGCCGCCAGGACGTTCTCGGCCATCCAGGAGAACTTCCACGCCTTCTGCTCGCCCAGTTCCCGCTCGATGAACTTCCGGTACTCGGAGAACGCGTGTTCGACCACCAGCTTGTCCTCCCCGGCCTTCATCTGGGAGGCGCCGACCACTCCGATGGAAAGGAACGCAAACCGGCGCTTCTCCTGGAACAGCGCTTTCTTGGCTTCGGCATATTCCCGCAACATGGCGAGCCGATCGCCGGAGCGGCGTTCGGTGGAGGCGACGGTGATGGCCACCGGGGCCGCGGTCTTGGCCCGGACCACCCGCGACTTCGCCCAGTGCTCGACCTTCTCCACCGGCAGCAGGACGAGCTGCCGGGCGACAAAACCGAGGACGGCGAACCCGAGCAGCACGAAATTCCACCCCTGGTACACGGTGCGGAAGCTGAAGACGCTTTCCGACAAGCGCAGCGCGGGCGCGACCACGGCGGTCACGAACCTCATCAGGGCAGTCCCCTCGACTACCTGCGGCCGGATCAATCCGCCGCTGATGACGAAGTACAGCAGGAACGACAGCGGCACGGTCAGGGCCGCGATCGACAGGATGATGCTGAAGGCGCGCACCGCGTAGTAGACGGCCTTGGCGCTTGCTGCCACGGGAGGGGCCGGGGCTGCCGCCGTCGTGCCGCTCGAAGGCACCGCCGGGACGGTCGCAGGCGTGGACGCAGCCGCGCCTCTACCACTGACCGGCGAAACTGTCGCCACCCGTGCCCCCGAGGGGACGGGGACGGCCGTGGGGTAGGCGCTGGTCGCGGCCGACTGGGCCGCCGTTGTGCCGCTTACTCCCCGGATCTCAGGCGACGACAGATTCTTGGCGCTCAGCGAGGCCAGTATGTTCTTGAGCCGGAATACGACCTCGGCGGCCGCCGGGCGCAGCATCCGGTCTTTTTGCAGGCATTGCTGGATCAAGCCGTCCAGCTCCGGAGGGATCTCCGGATTGAGCATCGACACCGGGACGGGGTTGTGCTTCAGGACTTGCGCCATGGTGGCTTGGGCGGTGGGAGCGTTGAAGGGGATCTCCCCGGTCGCCATTTCGTACATCACGACCCCGAACGAGAAGATGTCGGACCGGGCGTCCACGTCGCCCCCCATCGCCTGCTCGGGAGACATGTGGCTGACGGTGCCGACCACCAGGCCTTCCTGGGTCTTGAAGATAGCGGTCGCTTCGTTGTCGCCCGCTTGCTCCGATTCCTTGAGCTTGGCCAGGCCGAAATCGAGGATCTTCACCTGCCCCCGCGGGGTCACCAGCACGTTTTCCGGCTTCATGTCGCGATGCACGACGCCCTTCTCATGGGCCACGTTCAACGCATCGCCCACCTGCAAGGCCAGCTCGCACAGCTGGATGAGCGGCATGGGCTTGTTGTTGATGATCTTCTTGAGGGTCTTGCCTTCGACGAACTCCATGACGATGTAGCGGGTGTGTTCATGGAGGCCGAAGTGATAGATGGTGACGATCGAGGGGTGCTGCAGCCGCGACGCCAGCCTGGCTTCCCGCAAGAAGCGGGCTTCGCTCTCCGGATCCTGGGCAGCGATGAGGGTCTTGATGGCTACAGCACGGTCGAGCTCGGTGTCCGTGGCGCGGTACACAACGCCCATGCCGCCTTCACCGAGCTTGCTGTCGATGCGGTAGGCGCCGATCTTGCTACCAATCATATGCGTCCCCACGTAACGAGACGGGCCAGAGATGGGTACTGATTCGGAGAAGTCTAGCGCATCGCCCCGGGGCGCGCCAGCGCTATTAATCCAGGTGATAGAACTGCGCGATCTCCTTCAAATGCTGCCGGATCAGGCCCTGCTCGCGGGTCCTCAGCGCGTCGGTGACCGGCCTGGTCACCCCCCGCGGGTCCTGGGCGAGGTCGTAGAAGTACTCGCGATAATTGACCCCATCGGCGATGTACAGGTTGCTCCCGTCGCGGCTCAACAGGCCATACACCGGTGCATAGCTCGAGGCCACCAGATACGAATCCCGCAGATAGGGGGTTTGCTCCGCGATCGTCTCGGTGAACAGGGGTCGCCCGAAGAGCGGGTCGTTCCGCGGCTTCGCGGCCAGCAGGTAATACAGTGTCGGCGTGATATCGGTGAGGAACGCCGGCTTCTTCGTGTCGTACGCCAGCTTTGCCTTCAGGGCGGGCGGCAGGTGGAAGATCAGGGGCACGCGCAGGATCTCGGGAAAGATGGCGTAGGCGTGTCCCCACCGCCCCCGCTCTCCCAGCGAGTCGCCGTGGTCGGCGGTCACGATGATCACGCTGTCGTCATACATCCCCGCCTTCTTCAGAGCCCCGATGAACTGCCCGAAGCAGCGGTCCATGCGCGCCACGCGGGCGGCGTACGGCGGGTTGAAGCCCGGGGGGAAAGTCGCCCCGGGGGGCACCGAACGCCCTTCGCGGTCGATCACGGAAACGTGGATGTTCTGCGGCTGGGTGTAAACGAACATCGGCCGGCCCGCCGCCCGCGACGGCAACGTCCGGGTCACCTCGTCGAGGGTGCGGCAAAAATCGTAGTACATGGTGCCGACGGTCGCATCCAGCTCGTGGATCTCCGGCGACGGGCCCAGCACGGTCTGCAGGATCGTGTCCTTGGAGACGTAGGCGTCGTACCCCGCCGCGTCCACCAGCTTCTTCAGTGTGTTCATGGGCGGGAAGGGAGTGATGTACTGCTTGTGCAACATCAGGCCGCCCACCCAGATGGAGGGCTCGGAGAGCCCTGTGCCGCCGTAGCGCGTGAACGCGTTCTCCATCACCACGGCGTCGCGGGCAAAGCGGTCGAGCGCCGGGGTGAAGGTCACCGCCGGGTTGTAAGCGCCCAGGTAGTCGCTGCGCAGGCTGTCGATCACAAAAAGGAAGATGTTGGGCCGGGGACCGTTCGCCGGCGGGAACCGGTCCACCAGATTGATGTCCACCGGCGCGACCCGCCGGGATCGCGAGATGTGCGTGTTCTCCGCCAGGAAAGCGTAGAAGGACGAGCTTGCATCGCCGCCGGCTGCCGTCCCCCGCGTCGGGCCGGAGATCAGTTCCTCGGTCAGGCGGAAGGACACGTCGTAATTCGCGTATTCGTCCAGCAGGCCCGCGACCTCGCCGGCCGGTTCCCCCGCCGGCTCTGGCTGCCGCGGTTCGGCCTTCAACAGGATGACGTACGTGACCAGGACGAGGCCGGCCGCCACGTAGTGCATGGTCGCGCTTCCCTTCTCCCGTCCCGCTGGGGCGATGGCATAGAAAGCCGCGAAGCTGACCGTCCAGACGAAGACCACGACCAATTTCTGCACCAGGTACTCCCAGTCGAGCATCGCGCTTGCCGTTGCCAGCCAGTAGGTGAGCACCGCCAGGCCGGCGAAGAATCCCACCCGCATCCAGGGCCGCCAGCGGCGCAGAAAGCTCATGGGCCACAGCAGCAGCGCCAGCCCGCTTTCGGCCGGACCCTCTTCCTCGCGGTAGAGGCTGACGCTCATCCCTGTGCTGAACGCCACCAACGCAACCGCCAGAGCCAAGGCCATGCCGTCCGCCATCCACCCGCGGAAGGAGAGTGGCGGGAAAACCACAGAGCGGAACACCACCCAAACCAGCGCCACTGCGATCAGCGTCGCCCCCGCAAACTCGGCCTTACGCTTCTGCGGGAAGAGGGCCGCCACCGCGATCGTCAGGCTGAGCACCACGAAGACCCCCATGAAGAACAGCAGGTGCGAGAGCACGCTCCAGGTCAGCCCCCAGGCCCACTGTCGCGCCGGGAATCGGACGTTGTGGAGCAGCGCGCTGCGCGTCCACTGCACCGCTGCATACAGCAACGCGAGGAAGAGGGCCGACTGCCAGGCAGCGCGGAAGACCCGCCCTTCATCGGCGCTATCCTGCGCGCCGCCCTCCAGGGCTCCGCCTTTCGCCAGCCAGTCGCAGGCCGCGACCCACACCAGGGGCACCAGAGCAGCCAGGCTCCACAGCAGGCTCACCCGGTCGTTGCCGAGCTCGGCGAGCAGCGGATGGAGGCAAAGCGCTATCCCCGCGCCCGCCGCCGACACCAGGAACAGACCGGTCACCGTCCTGGACCGCCCCGTCCGCAGGTCCGCCAGCAGCGTCGGCGCCAGAAGCACCAGCGCAGCCACGTACAGGTAAGGATGGATGTGGACGACGGTGGTCAGCCAGGGCAGCAGACGGCCGACGTGCACTTGCTGGTAGGTGAAAGGGATGAACGCGAGCAGGCAGTACACCGACGTGATCAGCAGGACGGTCGCGTACGTCAGCCGGCCCAGGAAAAACGCGAGCCGTGCCAGTCTCATTTTTCTGCTGCCAGCGAGTCCCGCTTGGCGCGGATCTCAGGGTCGTTCGGCTTCAGCTGGACCAGGCGGTTGTACTGGCGCAGCTCCTCGGCCCGGTCGTTCTGTCCCGAGGCTGCGCGCGCCAGAAGCAGATGGAAGTCGGGGTCGCTGTCCGCCAGCTTCGCCCCCTGCTCCAGGACCTTGCGGGCCTCCCCGTACTTGTCCTGGTGGAGGTACACCATGCCGAGAATGAGCATGGCGTCCGCCTTGTCGGGCGACTTCGCCAGCACTTTCTCCGCGATCTGCTTTGCTTCGTCGTGCCGGTCCTGCCGTACCCGGCAGCGCGCCAATCCCAGCAGCAGGTCGGTGTATTGCGGAGAGATCGTCAGCCCCTGCTCGTACTGCTGCGCCGCCCGGTCCCACTCCCCGTTCATTTCCAGCGCGTGTGCCAGGTAAAAAATGGAATCCGTATTCTTAGGATCGAACGACAGGCAGCGCTGGAAGGCCGCGATCGCCTGTTTCTCGTGCCCGTCGCCCTGCTTCCAGTGGGCCTGGCCGTATTGGGGGCAGGCCTCCACCGGGGTGGGCGCCCGGTCCACGTACTTCTCCCACATCTGTGCCTCGTCAGCGTAGCGCCCGAGGTGGTTGTAGATGTCGGCCAGCCGCCCGATGTAGATGTGGTTCTCCGGGTATGCCTGGTAGAGCCCGAGGGTCGGCTCCAGCGCCTCCTGGTACTTCTGCTTGCCGAGCAGCGCCTTGCTCTTGTCTTCGAGCTGCTGCGCCTCGGCTGGGGTCAGGGTCGGCCGCGCGCGCCGGCCGAAGATCCCGTAGCGGCTGAAGATGGCGACGTAGAAGATGACCAGCAACGCCAGCGGCAGCAGCACACGCCCGACCGGAGAATGCACGAACTTCTGCAATCCCCGGCCCGTGGGTTTTCCCTCGGGGTTCATTTCAGAACCTATAGTATACGGAGCCCTGCGCTGTGTACCGGTTCCTCTTCCCGAAGGGCAGGTCTTCCGATCCCGCTCCGCCCTTGAGATTGAGGGCCCAGTGTCCCAGCGTCTTGTCGCCCTCGACCGTCACCCGGGTCGAGTTCTGCCCGATGATGTCCAGCGTCGTCTGCGCCAGGGCCAGGGAACTGCCGTGGCTGTAGCGCACCTCAACGTAGTCGTGCAAGCCTTCACTTCCGAAAAAGCGCCGCGCCCCCACCTGGACGGTCTTCGACACCCCCAGATCATCCGGCGTCAGGTACATGCGCCCGGTGAACAGCCAGTCCCCGAGATACTTCGCGGCCGCCCAGGTGTAGATGTTCGTCCCGGTGGAGAATTGCAGGTGCCGATAGCCCCCCGACAGCTCCCAGCCATGTCCGATGCTCTGGTAGAGGTCGGCGCCTAAGCGGTATTTCGGATACAGCTCCTGGTCCGGCGAGGTTCCCACGTTCACGTACATGTACGTCCCCGGCCGGAGGTGGGGATACATGTCGGCCTCGATCTGGTAGCTGGAGATGCCGAAGCGGGCGGCCCGGCTCACTCGGCCGATCAGCGAACCGATCGGGGTCGGACCCCGGAGTTGCAAGGAATCCTCATGCTGCGTGCCCTGGTGCCGGCTCAGGAAATCGCTGGCGTGGCTGAATTCGGCCTCCCATTTCCACGACTCCACGGTGAGCGCACGCCGCCAGCGCAGGGCCTGGGCGTTGGTGGGCTCGAGCTTCAACACCTCGTCCAGGGTATGCAACGATTCCCGGTAGTGGCCCTGGTTGCGCTGCGCGCGCGCCAGTTGCAGCATCAGGGCGGTGTCTTTCGGGCTGTGCTCCAGGCCGTCCGCCGCCAATTCTTCCGCCCGCGCCGGATGGTCGCTCCAAAGTTCCACGTTGATCAACGCCGGGAGAGCATCGCTGTGGTGCGGGTGGTTGTCCAACACCTGGGTGAGCTGGCGGCGGGCCTCGTCGTATTGTCCTTCCCACGACAGCACGGTACCGTAGATGGTGCGCGCATCATTGTCGCCTGGACTCTGGACAAGCCGCTGCTTGAGCAGCTCTAGGGCCTCCTGGCGGTGCTGCTTTCCCGCGAACGCCAGCTCGCGGGCCCGGGAGAACGTGTACCCTCCCGCCGCCTCCTGTCCGGCCGCGATCGGCGCAGCCATCCCCAAGAGAATGGCTGCGATCAGCGCGGCCCGCGGTATTGCTGGCTTTTTTCCTACCATCTCACCTCACGCGACCAGCAGTGTATCGCACGGAATCCGCTGACCTACTCCATGCCCGCGGTCAAAGCGGAAGCCCGTCCCGCGGGCTCATTCCGCAAACCTTCTCTGGCGCTGGTCTGTAAGAAGGTCTGTTGCAGCGCAGAATAAGCCTTCTTCAGGTATCTTTCCGGGGCCACGCTGTCCCAGCGCTTCCAGGTGATGCTCTGCGGTTTCTGGATGCGCCCGTCCGTCAACGCGGGCAGCGCCGAGACCACCGTCATACGGCCCAGGTCACCGCCAGGCTCGCCCGGCTTCAGTGCGAAGACACTCACCTCCAGCATCGTGCTGGTCGCCACCCGCGCGCCCGTCTTGTCGCTATAGCCACCGAGCACCAGGTTGGACGACGGATCGGTCACCAAAAGCCTGGACCAGGGGATCCTTACCAGGATCGCCTTGTCCTTCACATCGGCATACCACTCGGCCAGCGAATTGTAATCGGAGGCCGCCGGGTTTCCGTTGCCGTAGCGCAGCACACTGAAACTGTAATCCTGGCCCGCGACCACGCCCGCGCCCTTGTCCAACGGTCGAGATTTCGGCTGCACCGCCATCTCTACGAAAGAACCGCCGTCCTTCAGGAACGACTCGAACCCACGGCGATACACCACCTGCAGATCGCCGGAAAGCTCCGCATCGGCCGCCAGGTCGAAAGGATTGTAGTTGTCCGCGGCCAGCAGCCGGGAATGCGCCGGGTCGCCCAGGTAGAGCAGGAAGTTCGCCCCCGACGCGATATTGACGTTGCCGAAGGGCAGCTTGCGGATCCCAGCCCGGCCCGGCTGGGTGTTGAGGGCCACGGCGAAGGCGGCCTTGTCCCAGTGGGCCTTGCCGTCGCGCTTTCCGGCGGCGCAGTCCAGGCATTCGAGATTGATGCGCAGATAAAGGTAGCCCTCGTCGGTACCGGCCTGCACGCTGCGGATGGTGCGGTCGGCGTCAAAGCCATCGCCCGACGGCTGCGGAGCAGCGCCGGCGTAGAGCTTCTGCTGGGACTCCCAGGCCGCGGCATGGCCGGCAAACAACCTCCACTGACGGGGGCGATACCCGGTCAGACCGTAGCGTTCAGCCGGATCCATGTCGTTCAGCCACAGGGGCGCGCGCTCGGGCGACGGTTTGAAGCCGTGTTTCAGCCAGCCGTCCTTGTACCATTCGTCGATCAGTTCGAAGACCAGGCTGCCGGCGCAGCCTGCTTCGCGAGCGCTGCGCACCAGGCGCGCCAGGATCCTGGCCTGCTCTTCCTCGCTGTGCCCACCCTCGTTCCATCCCGTGGACTGGAAGCGCTTGATGCCGATCGAACTGGGCACGCCCAACGCGCTCACCACCAGCGGATAGGTCAACCGGCTGCGCAGGTCGCGCAAGTAGCCGTACACCGGGTTCGGACCCTCGCTGTCCCGCGCCCGCTGGAACTGCGGGTTCCGCATCACCGTCTCCGGGTAATAAGGGAAGGCGGCGTAGGCAGCGAACAGTCCTGCATAGAGGGCCGGCTTCACCCCCATCTTCCCTTCGGTCGGAAGCGCCGGGTCCGAGGCGGGCGGATCGACGATGGCCACCGGATGCTGCCAATTGTAGGTCTCGGTCTCATAGGAGACCAGGTAATCGAGCATCTGCACGTACCAGACCTCGGCGGGGTCGGCGTTGCTGACCGACAGGTACTTGCCGTCGTACCTGTTCTTGCCGGCGTTGATGACATTGGTGTGGACGGCAACCGCCGCGCCCATCTCGCCACCCAGCAGGAGGGCGCCCACCTGCGAGGACACATCGGTGACATACAGCCCGTTGCCTCGGGCTTTCTTGGGCGGCACGTTGCCGCGGCCGTGCAGAGCATCCACCACGTAGCGGATCTCGGCCTTCGTGTCTTCCATGAACTTGTCGTCGTAGAGGTCATCGTCCGGAGGCCGGCCCACCCAGACCTGCTGATATAGCAGCAGCTTTCTGCCCTGGTCCATGTGATGTTTGAAGGCGCGATAGAAGGCCGGCGGCAGCAGCGTGTAGGTGCGAAGCACGTTGGCGTTCAACTGCGCCGCCTGCTGCACCCAGGCGGCATACATCTCGCCGTCGGTGGGCATCGCCGCTGGGTAGTATCCCGGCGCGGCCGGTCCCAGATCGATCCCGTTCACGTACATCTTCTCCCACCCGCCGCGGCCCAGTTGCCACATGGCGCCCTCGGCGGCCCGGTAACGCACCTGGGTCTGGGAGGGACGGCGTACCTCGGGGAGGCCCTCGGGCACGCGGTCGTTCGCGAACCCCTTCAGACCGTACAGGTCCTCGAAGGCGACCTGGGCCGCCTGGCCGTAGTTCCGGTCGTTCAGCAAGTCGCGGTAGATCGCCGCCGCGTCCAGGTTGTTGCCGTCCTGCACCAGGGCTCCGGCAGTCACGATGCGCACATTGGGGTCGCCACCGCGCCGGCCCAGGACTTTTCTCAGCACGCCGGTCTCGATCTTGCCGCGACCGGTCTCCAAAGCGACGAAGGCGGCGCCCAATTGCGCTTCCTCGGTGCGCGGGTCGATGCGGATGGCGCGATCGAAGTAAAAACGCGCTTCCTCGTAGCGACGCATCTTCAGGTTGGCCCAACCCAGCATCATGATCACGTCCAGCGAGTTGGGAGCGATGCGGTAGGCCTTCTGAAACTCATCGAGGGCCCGGCGGTAATCTCCGCGCTGGTACTGGGCGACGCCATTCTCGTAGAAGGGGCGATACTGCGGCTTCCACTTGAACTCCCAGAAACCCACCACCGTGAAGAACACGGCCATGCCGATCAAAACCCGGTTTGTGAGCCAGAACGTCAGCCTCATTGGTGCGCGGGGGCCATCCGGGACTTCAATCCCCGATGCTTGACGAGCTCCCACTCGCGGAGCCCGGTGAAATACTGCAATACGCCTTGCGCCCGGAACAAGGTCACCATCTGCCGGTAACCCAGGTTCTCCAGCACCGCATACCCCATAAGGATGAGGACGTGGTTCAGGCCGGGATAGCGCTTCAGGGTCGTCTCTTCCAGCAGGACGGAACCCATCGACAGCAAGGTTCCGTATCCGACGGCCAGGAACATCAGCAGCAGAAAGAGAGAAAAGGGCATGGCGCCGATGAGAAAAGAGAAGGGGATGAGGAAGGTCCCCGCGGCTTCGATGACACAGCCCATCGCTTCGACGTAGGCGTGGAAGGGCACGCTGAGCAACCCCAGCAGGCTGTACCGCGGAGAACCGATGACCTGATTATGTTTCATCACCGTCTGGGTCAGGCCGAGCTGCCACCGGCGACGCTGCTTCGCCAGCATGGAGATGGTCAGCGGGGCCTCCGTCCAGCAGATCGGGTCGGTGGTGAAGACCATCCGGTATTTGAGCTTCTTGGTGCGGAAGTAACGGTGCAGGCTCGCCACCATGTCCACGTCCTCGGTCACGGTGTCGGTGCTGAAACCGTTGACCTTGATCACCGCGTCGCGCTGCAACAGGCAAAAGGCGCCCGAAGTGATGAAGGTGGCGTTGAGGGCGTTCCAGCCCGGCCGGCCGAACAGGAACGTGCGGATGTATTCCACCACCTGGCAGCGCTCCAGCCAGGTCTTGGGAAGGTCGATCTCGACGACATTGCCTCCCTGCAGGGTGCAGCCGTTGCTGATGCGGACCACCCCGCCGCTGACGATCGTGTTCTCCTGCGAGTGCATGATGGGCGCCATCAGGCGGAGCAGGGCCTCGCGCTCGATGAGGGTGTCGGCGTCCACGGTGCAGAAATAAGGGCTGCGCGCCATATTCAGTCCGACGTTCAGGGCGTCGGACTTGCCCCCGTTCTCCTTGCTGATCACCAGCAGCTCCGGACGGTCGGGGTTGTAATAGAACGCGGTGGGCGGCTTGGTCTTCAGCGAGGGGCGGTAGATCAGGTCCATCTTCAGGAGCTGGAAGTGCTCGATCAGCGCGCTAGCCGTGCCATCCGTGGACCCGTCGTCGACCACGATGATCTCTTTTTCCGGGTAGTTCAGCTCCATCAGGGACTGCACCGTCTGTACGATCCCCGGTTCTTCGTTGTACGCCGGCACGATGAGCGTCACCGGGGGCGTGACCGGCGAGTCCAGCAGGTCGGTGTAGCCGGTGCGGGAGGCGAACTTGGCGTGCAGCGACACCGAGTACAACGACAACACCATCAAGAAGGTATAGACGGTGTTGGTGACGATGAAGTAGATGAGGATGATGGTGTTGGCGTAGTCGAAGAGGTGGAGGAGGAAGCTCTGCATTCAGTTCGCTCCTCCAGCCTTGAATGCCTGCATGCGGCCGCTCTGCAGCAGGAAGGCGGCGCGGGAGCCCACCGGGCCCGTATCCGTGGACTGGAGATAGGCCAGCACCTCGGCGAACTCCTGCGTGGGCGCGGCGGCCAGCGCATCCAGCAGCACCAGGCGCAGGGGCTGGGATTCGACACTCAACACCGCGTTGGTGGGGAGCGAGGTCTTGCCGACGACCACCATCTTCTTGCAGGCGGCGGCCGCGATCTCGGCATCGCTTCCACCGCCGGCCATGGCGGCCAGCATGTCGCGGAACAGGCCGGTCCGCTGGATCTCGTCGGCCACCTGCTCGCTAGCGTATTGGTCCTGGGAACCGACGAATTGCTGGTAAAGGCGGTTGGTGGCGGCGGGCCCCAGGGCAGCCAGGGCACGCACGGCGGCTTCGCGCACTCGCCAGCGTTGGTCCCCGACGCGCTGCAGCAGGTCGTCGCTCAGTTCGGCGTAATGGCGGTCGGAGCAGGCGCGCACCGCGTGCAGACGTACGATGTCATTCTCATCGCGCAAC
This sequence comes from Terriglobales bacterium, assembly GCA_035543055.1. NCBI lineage: Bacteria > Pseudomonadati > Acidobacteriota > Terriglobia > Terriglobales > Terriglobales bacterium. The sequence continues at coordinate 50,748 of DATKKJ010000148.1, forward strand.
AGCTTTCGCAGGGCGTCGGCGGCGGCCCGGTCGCGGAAATGCTTGATCACCGCCGAACTCCGGGCGCGCACATCGGGCGAAGGGTCACTCGCCAGGTGCTCCAGAAACAAGGTGTACAACTCGGCGGGAAAATCGTTCTTGTTGAGGATGCCCCGCTTCCCTTCCCGTGCCGTGATCTCGCGGATGGCGTCCACCAGGTTGAAGCGCAGCTGATCGTCGGGGTGGGTGAGGAAGGGGATGAAGCGGTGGAGGTCGCTTAGCCCGTAACAGACCAGAGCGGACTTGGCCGAACGCGCCGAGACCGATCCCGGCACGCGCAGGGCCTGTCGGAGCTCCTCGACGATCAAGGGGACGGCCTCGGCTCTGCGGTTGCGACCCATCGAAGTGACCGCCACCCGCCGGACCTCGACCGCGGGGTCGAGCAGCGCCTCCGCCAGAAAGGGCTGGGCATACTCCGGGGCGAGTCGCCCGAGGTGGTCCACGGCGATCATGCGGGTCACGTAAAGGAGCTTCAGACGGCGCACCGGCGCCAGCCACCCGCCGCGCCCGTGGGCGGCCAGCTCCATTTTTTCTTGCTGCAGGGACCGCAGCACCATGAGGCTTGCCCGCTTGCGGCCGAACGCCTGTGCCGCCCACTGGTCCACATAGCCCAGCGCAAAGAACAGTTCTGAGACCCGGCGGGCGTTTTCCGGCGTCACCTGGGACAGCAGCATCTGCTGCACGGCGTCGATCTCCGCCTCGGCATCCGCCTCGCGCAGGACCTCCCGGGCGTGCTCCACGGAGATGTTGTGGGCGATGAACTCGGCGACCGGCACCTGGTAGCGGTCGCGGGCTGCATCCTTGGCCTCGAAATAACGCTTCCGGGCGGCGCGGCGATAGAACACGAAGCACAGGAACACGGTGTTCACGGCGATGACCATGACGATCAGCCAGAGAACAAGCACCCCGAGGTCTTCGATCAGAAACAAGGTTCACCGGTCCTGGCGGTCAACCGCCCACATTCGAGATCGCCGATTCTCCTGGCGATTTCAGGTGCCTCTAGGGAGTGCTTGATTTCAGGTAATGGATCGCGGCGCCGACGGGCCGTGATTCCTGTCGGGTAGCGCTTCATTGAGGCGTGACCTGAAACCGGAACGACCTAACCAGGTTCCTGGGAGGCCCTGTTATTCTCAACAAAGCCGCCAGCGGCGTCAAATACTGCGGCTAGAGGCAGGATGGCGGCAGCGGGCGGGTGGGAAGCCCGGGGGGAACTTTACCAGAGAGGATTGCCTTGCTTGTCGCGGAAGGCGAAAGTGTTCTGCCCGCGGACGATCTCCCGCGCCAGGATCGCATCCTCCCCGCCTTCCAGCTTCACCTTCGAACCCACGACTTCGATGTGCTGCCCTTTTTCGAAGAGGATGTCGTATTCCTTCATGAATTTCGACGCCGCCACGTGCACCGTGAGCGCGCCGGCACCGGTTTTGAGAACCAGGTGATATCCGATGGTCCCGCTGACCGGGCACTCGAATTCCTTCACTTCTTCGATGGTGCCGCTGATCTTGGTCTCGGTGGCGGGGTCATATTTCACCTTGGGACGCTTTTCCGTCGCCCAAGCGCTGCCCCACAGAACAACAGCCAGTGTGGCGAAGATCACGTAACGCGCCAGTCGCAGCATCATCCACCTCCTCGATCATTGCCCGGGGGATCGCTACTTCTACGATATCCCCCGAAGATGGCCCTCTTCCGTGACGCAAATCACAACCTCAAGCCCGTTGACTGGCCGGTGACTACTGCGTCTTTTTTGCTGTTTTTTGAGCTGGAGTAGTGGCAAAATTCAGCCTCCCCCAGGGTTAAGGTTTCGGGTTCAGGTGTCGGCGTGAGCTCGGCACAGATGCTCCCTCTTGACAGCAAAGTCAAGAGTTCCAGGTTCGGAAGCCTTAGAAAGGAAAGAAGGTAGCCTTTTCAGCGGTGAAGTGGTATTACTTCGACCGCTTAGTAACCACAGTAGTAACGTCAGGCGACACACTGCCCACACCTTACACGGGAGCACCAATGCGTCTGCACAGCCGCTTCGTTCCCAGGTCGGCCTATGCGCACCGCTACCCATCGCCAGACGCACGCAGGGGAGGAGAGAACATGAGCTGGAACACACGTCACGCCCTTCTATTGATTCTGGTCGTCCTAGGCTGCACCGGGTGGATGCTGGGGGCGTCGCAGAACGCCGTCATCTACGGAACCGTGTACAACGTGGCCAGCAATCCGATGCCGGACGTCACGGTGGTGCTGGAGAACAAGGCGCTCGGCATCACGCGAACGACGGTCACCGGCTCCGACGGTTCGTACACCTTCACCGAAGTCCCTCCAGCCGACAACTACTCGGTGACAGCGAAGCAGGGCGGCAGGACCCTGGACCAGCGCACCGGGGTCACGGTCAACGTGGGCGACGAGCGCGTGATCCTTCCTCCTTTGACGGAACAGCCGGTGGTGGCTGCGGGCGCCCCCGGGGGGGCGAAGCCGGCCCCGCAGCCGACCCGCGGCGCTCCCACCGTGCGCAATGAAACCATCACCACCGCCATCAGCGGTGTGGTCACCGGCGATCAGCTGCGTGCCCTTCCACTCTACAACCGCAACTTCCTGGTCCTGGGCCTGATCACCCCCAACGTGCACGACGCGGAACAGGGCTCGCCTCTGACCGGCGCCTCTTTCAGCGTGGCCGGCGGGCGCACGACGGAGAACAACTTCCTCCTCGACGGATCCGACAACCTGGCCAGCAGCAGCAACCAAGCTATTCCCTTTCAGGTGAACGACTCGATCCAGGAGTTCCGCGTCATCTCAGGAACGGCAAATGCCGAGTACGGCCGCAACCTCTCCGGCACGGTGAACGTGGTCACCAAACGTGCGGTCAATTCGTTCCATGGCAGTGCGTATGGATACTTCGCCAATGAGGCGCTGAACGCGGACACTCCCTTATCGGTTTACAACGGCGGGACCTTCGACCAGGCCGCCGCGTACGCAGGCAGCTCCACCGTTTCGCCCCAAGCCAGCGGCTCGCTGGCGTACTACACGCCGTTCAGCTATAACCAGTTCGTCGCCAACGCCCAGTCGCAGGGGTTCTGCACTGATTCCATCGGCAGCGGAGCGGCGGGATCCGTCCCCTGCGCCAACGGCGGTATGGGTCTGAATACGAGGTTCGAACCAGCTGTCATCCTGAAGAACCACAACTCGTTCTCCCAACCGTTCGACTCGAAACAGTTTGGCGCCAGCGGGGGCGGGGCGCTGGTCAAGGACAAGTTGTTCGTCTTCGGCAGTTACGAAGGGACGCTGATCGAGAACCGCAATCCGGTCCTGGAGCGCGTACCGTCCAGCTTTGATAAGGCCGACCACGGATACGGATTCGCGTCAGGGTTGGGGACGGCTGATCCGAACTACGCGCTGGCGCAGAACATCCTCAGCCTGTACCCGGCTTCCACGATCAATCAGTTGGGCTCGGGGGCGGTGCCCGGCGTGCTTGAGTTCTATCAAGGCGAAACGCCGAACTACACGCACGTGCACAACTTCCTGTTCCGCACCGACTACGTCAAATCGGAAAAGACCACCGTTTCCCTGCGCTATGTGGCCCAGTTCCTGAAGCAGCTCCACGACGATACGCTGCCCCAAGTGGGCGCCTATCCTGGCAATGGCGCCTTCCGCGACGCCGTCAACCAGAATGCCAGCCTGGCCCTCAGTCATAGTTTCACGCCAAAGCTCATCAACGAGCTGCGCCTGGGCTACAGCCGCTTTGACATCGGGGAATCTCCCCAGGACGCCAGTTTTGATGCCACTACCCTTGGATTGCCGAGCAAGCAGATGCCGACCATCCTGCTGAGCGGCATCGATACCCAGAGCAGCGGCGCGGCCCCGGGGACACTGGGTGCGTTCGGACCCTGGCTTGACGTCAGCGGTGGTACCGCGACCATGTTCCCCTGGGCCGACGGGCGCTTCCCGTTTACCCGCCTGGGCGCGCCTCTCGGAGCTCCCGGCGAACGCCGGGATTCCACCTTCTCCGTTTCTGACAGCGTCAGCTGGTCAATCGGCCGGCATTCCTTCAAGTTCGGCGGGGAGTTCCGCCACCTGGACAACGACTTCTCCAATGGCGCCTTCAACCGCGGATTCATCTATTCGGGCAACATCGGCGAATTCACCAACGATAGCGAGAGCTGCAATATCGACATTAATTTCTTCGGCGCCTGCTTTGGGAATGCGTTCATGCGTCCCAGCTTCGACTTTGCCCAATCCAATCCCTGGTACAGCGGGAAGTTCAGTTCGTATGTGATCGCGGGATATGCGCAGGATACCTGGCGCATCCACAAGAACGTGACCTTGAACTACGGACTGCGGTACGAATACTTCTCTGTTCCTTACGAGATCAACAACAACATCTGGAACTTTGATCCAACGGCGAACGGGCTGGTGCAGCAGAATGGCACCGGCATCGTCGACGCGTATGGTAACAGCTGCAGCGCGACGAATCCGCTCTGGGGCGTAATCGACCCCTATCTCAATTACCTGTTTGGTGGTCTGCCCGTCGACAACTGGGCCACGACCGCGCAAGCTCCCTACTCCACGGCGGGATGCGCAGCCGCCGGCAGCGGCGGCTACAACAAGATTGCCGATAGCAACAAGAAGAATTTCGCGCCTCGTGTGGGCATCGCCTGGAACGTCCGCGGAGACGCCGTGGCCCGCCCCACCGTCGTCCGCGCCGGCTTCGGCATGTTCTACGACCAGACGCCGCTCAGCTACTTCTCCCAGATGCTGTACAACAAGCCCTTGGGCGCTCCGAATTCCGTGCTCGGTCAACACTTCCTGGGTACCGACCTGGCCGCCTCTGCGATCTGCGTCGGGAATGGCGGGGGAACGGGAGCATCCCAGTGCGGCCTCGGCAACACCATCATCGATCCCTCCGTGCAGACAAGCGTAGCGCCGGTGAATCCCTTCAGCTTCCTCCCTCCTCCCGCTGGAGCAACGTGGAGCTTTTACAGCGCGATGACCCAGCCATTCGCGGTTTCCGCGCGTGATACGGCGCATTCTGGCACTCCCTGGGCATACCAGGCCAGCTTCACCGTGCAGCAGCAGATCTCGTCCAAGCTGACCACCGAGGTCGGCTACGTGTACACGCACGCCCGCTCGTTGCCGGTCATCTACGACCAGAACTACGCAAACGAATGGGGCCACGTGCAGTTCCTTGGGACGGGTCCTGCAATCAGCAGTGTGATGCAGGACAACATGTCCCAGGTCCCCGTGTACACCATGACCAACCGGGGCAAGTCGTCGTACCACGGGCTGATGGCGCGCGCCCGCCTGCTCGGGTGGCACGGGCTGCGCGTGAACGGCACCTACTCCTGGTCGAAATCGCTGGACAATTCTTCCACCGGGGTCTTCCCGACGCTGCCCATGTCACCGCGCGGCATGCTGCTGAGCGGGCAGTACTTTGCCAACTCCTCCTACCCGGCGGCGGTAATCCTCTTCGGCAACACAGACATCCTCGGGTTCCCACTACCGGGAGCAGCCCAGAGCGCGTCCCTGGTCTTCCCGAACCTGGACTTCAGCCCAGGCGCGCTGACCACCACCGGTGCTCGACCGGTACTGGTCACGCCTTATCTGATTCCGCAGGATCCATTCAACTTCCTGGTCAACGACTACGGACGGTCGGATTTCGACACCAAGCACCGCTTTACCTTGGACTATGTCTGGGAAACGAAGTCTTCCTCGAAATGGTGGGATGACTGGAGCTTCAGCGGGATCTTCACCGCGCAATCCGGGCAGCCGTTCAGCATCTTTGGCGGACCGATCGCGGGGGCGATCGACCAGCGCGCCGAGCTCGGCGTGCCGGCCGGTGACATCGTCATCACTGACAACCCCAATGGCGCAATCGATCCGTCGCAGTTCATTTTCGTCCTGAACAGCACTGTCTGCCCTTCCTTCATTCCCGCGAACAACGCATCGACGTTCATGCCGGCGCCCGGCGTAGCTTGCACCGGACGCTCGGGCCGCAACGCGTTCATCGGACCCAAATACATCAATTTGAACGTAGGGATCCAGAAGGGCTTCACTATCTTCGGCGAGGGTAAGAAGCTTTATCTCCGCGCCGAACTGTTCAACCTGCTCGATCGCGCCAACTACTACAACCCGATCAGCTCGATCAGCGACAACGGGGTGTCAGAGAGCGGAGCGTTCGGACAGATCAAGTCGGCGCACGACCCACGGCAGATCCAGTTGGCCGTGCGCTTTAGCTGGTAAGGGACTCGGCCCTCCCCCAGGAGGGCCACTTCCCAGCCGCAGCCTCCCGGTTGGATGCTGCGGCTGGGAAGTGACAAGGGCCCGCAGACGGTCACGCTGGGCCTCGGCATCGCCGCCGCGGCGACGCGAGCAGGCGATGGCAAGGAAGGTAAGGTTAGGAAGGTTAGGCGGCGACATGGCCTGATGGGCAGGGTCGGCGCTTGACCGTGGTAGGTGACGGGCATACGATTTTTCCCTCCCTATCACCACATCTCCCCCACTTGCGCCTTTGTCTCCCAGGAGAGGCGCGCTTTGTTGGCTGCACCAGGGCCGAGTCAAGCAGTCGGGCCATTCGATTTGAGTTTCTTGAGCACTCGCTTCACCGAGGAGCCGTCGTGCGCGAATCGAGAGAAGCTGGACCGTTGTCAGGGAGGAATGCCACCATGAGCCGGAGCCGTCTCATCATCACCACAGTTTTCATCCTTCTCATCGGATTCATTGCTGCGGGACCCGCATGGGCAAGCGTGACGCCAGCGACCGGCTCCCCGCTCGCGGTCGCCGCCAACGCCACGGCCGCTGTGCTGGCCGACATGGACGGCGATGGCAACCTCGACCTGATAGTGGCCGAGGCCGCGGCCCACAAGATAGAGGTATTCCAGGGCAACGGCGATGGCACATTCAATACCACGGCCGTCGTCACCATCGATTCATCCGTGCTGGGAGCTACGGCGACGCCAGTGGCGCTCGCTACCGGGCTGTTGACCGGCGGCACCCTGCCCGACCTCGCGGCATCGGAACCGGACGGCGGAGTGGTCTGGGTCTTTCAGAACACCTCCAGCGGACCCGGCAATTTCGGTCTCAGCGCCACCAGTGGCTCGCCTTATTCCCTCCCCGGTGCCAACAATAATCCCCGGGGCCTGGCGATCGCTGACATCGACTGCGACGGAAACAACGACGTGGTGGTGGCGGACGAGGGCCCCGACAATGTCGTGTACCTGCTGGGCGATAGCACTGCCGCGTTCACCGCAACCATTACCAGCACGGCGCTCACCAACGGTACTAATCCCGTCGCTCTCGTCATCGGCGACTTCGGGTCTGCTCACGGTGGCGGAGCTTGCACCAACGACATCGCGGTCGTCCAGAATGCCACCGACAACGTTCACATCATGACCAATACCACCACGACGCCCGGGACAGTCACCTTTGCCGCGGTGGATGTCTCTACCGGCGCCAGCTCGGGCCCGGTAGCGATTGCGGCGGGCGTCCTCAAAACCGGCCCCGTCGATCTGGCGATCGCCAACGGCGGCAGCAAGACCGTCGCTGTACTGGTAAACAACGGGTCAGGGACTTTTTCTGCCGCCGCCGGCAGTCCGTTTGCTATTCCCAGTTCTTCGGTTCCGACCGGGATCGGCATCGGCAAGTTCCTCAATAACGACGCATTCAATGACGTTGCAGTCTCCGCGGCCAACGGCCTCGATCTCTTCGCCAATTCCGGCTCGGGCGGTGTTCTGACCACACCGGCGACCGTGGTGGCGGCGGGCACCTCGCCCTCCGGTATCGCTACCGGAGACCTGAACGGTGATTCCTTCGCCGACATCGCGATCCCCAACAATGGCAGCAGCAACGTGAGTATCTTCCTTTACACTCCGTTCTCCAACATCAGCACCATCGCTGTAAGCCCCAATCCAGTGGAAGGCCAAGCCTACGGCGGCCCCACGGACCTGCTCAAGTTCAAGTACGACGGGAACCCGCCGGACACCAGCAACTTCACCGGCACCGTTACCTGGAACGACGGCAGCGGTGGCTCGGATAGCGCGTCGTTCACCGGGCCCGATGTTTCGAATTTCTTCACCGTGCAAGGGCCGACCCATACCTTCCCCGACGAAGGCACCAGCACGCCTACCATTCTGGTCAACAACACTGCGGACTCTCAGTCGGTCACCAAGAATGGGCCGACCATCACGGTGGACGATGCGCCTCTGAGCGACCCGGGGACCACGCTCGATCCCGTCGCCTCGAGCACGACGGTCCCGTTCAACACGGGCTCGATCGTCGTGGCAAACTTCAAGGATGGGAACCCTGGCGCGCCTACGAGCGATTACGACATTTCGACCAATTGGGGTGACGGAAACACCGATAATTGTCCGCATCCCTGCGCTAAAGTAGGCGGCGGCGTAGTCGGCCCCGGCGGCATTACCTACAGCGTCACCGACAGCCACAACTATACGAGCGCCGGCAACTTCCTGGTCTCGACCCTGATCACCGATATCGGTGGCAGCACCGTCACCATCAACACCCACGTCAACATCAGCACCATGACCGTCGCCCCAGTGGCCGTGGCCGGCACGGAAGGCGCCCAGCTCACGAATCCGACCATTCTGGCTACCATCACTACCACCGATCCCACCCCCAATCTGTCGGCACAGGTGGATTTCAACTGTCCGACGGCTCCGGTGGGCTGCTCGCTGAGCGGGACCAATATCAGTGTCGTGCCCATTACAGTCGACGGCTGCGCTGCCCAGTTCTGTGTCGTTACTACAGGGACTACGCACACTTATGCCGACGAAGGCTCGTTCAAGGTCTACGTCCAGGTGACAGACACTAAGCCGCCAGGCGATGGCAGCATCGGCACGACGACCTCCACAGCCACGATCGGCGATGCGCCGCTCAACCAGATCGCAACCGCGGGCCTGAGCAACCAGGAAGGCACCGGACTATTCAGTAACAAGATCGTTGGGAACTTCCACGACGCCAACACCGCCGCGCCTGCGGGCGATTTCACGGCCACGGTGGATTGGGGCGACGGAACGGCGACCAGTCCCGGCGACGGGCATCCGGTAGTCATCACGGCGCTCGGTGGCGGCGACTTCAAAATCGAGAGCACCCACACCTACGCCAACACCGAGGAGACCAACTCCTACCAGATCAAGTACAGCGTGCAGGACGTGGGCAGCCCCAACCCCGGCGATCCGGGACGCATCGGAAACCCCGAACTCCCAGCGCCGACCCAGAATGGCGCCCTCGTCACCTTCACCGACGCGCCGCTGAACAATGTGGCGGCTACCGGGCTGAGTAATCCGGAAGGTACTGGAACCTTCAGCAATGTCATTGTCGCGAAGTTCCACGATGCCTTCCTGCTTGCTCCCGCGGGCGATTTCACGGCCACGGTGGATTGGGGCGACGGAACGGCGACCAGTCCCGGCGACGGCCAAGCGGTGGTCATCACGGCGCTCGGTGGCGGTGACTTCAAGATCGAGAGCACGCACACCTACGCCAACACCGAAGACACCAACTCGTACCAGATCAAGTACAGCGTGCAGGACGTGGGCAGCCCCAACCCCGGCGATCCGGGACGCATCGGTAACCCCGAACTTCCGGCGCCGACCCAGAACGGCGCGCTCGTCACCTTCGCCGACGCGCTGTTGACTCCGATCGCGGCGTCGGCCGGTGGCACCCAGAATATCGCCATCCCTGCCGGCACTCTCATCGCCACCTTTGCCGACCAGTTTGCCTTGGCTCCATTGAGCGACTACGCCCAGAATGCGCCGACATCGGGCGTGATCAGCGTCAACTGGGGTGATGGCAACACGGACGTGGGCATTGGCAGTATCGTGGATACGACGAACCTGGCGTGCGCCGCGGAACCCCCGCCTCCGGCAGGCACGAAACTGTTCTGCGTGCTCACCGGAGCTCCTCACACTTACACGAACTTGGGCAACTTCACGCTTACCGTGAATGTGAAAGACGTCGGCGGGTCCACCGCCACGATCACTGGCCAAGCGACCGTCAGCGCGGGCAAGCTGACCGATATCCCGATCGCGCAGCTGTTCCCGCCGAGTAATGTGCTTCAGAACGTCCAAGTCGCGCATTTTGAGGACACCAATCCGGGTGCCGTGCCCGGGGATTTCACCGCCACCATCAACTGGGGCGACGGGAACGTTACCAACGCCACTTTCCAACTTTCCCCTGCTTGGCAACCGGGGATCGCTTGTACGGAATCCGTCGACCTCGCACCCTGCGATCCGACACAGTCTCAGTTCGATGTGCTCGGAAGCCACACCTATGCGGTCGCCAATACCACCTTCCCCATAACGGGGACGGTCACGGGACCGGGTGGGATCACGACCTCGTTCTCCACGCAGGTCTTTATCCCCAACGTGGCGATCGCGCAGATCAACGAGCTGATCTCACCGCCTTCGTCCCAGATCAAGCCTGGCCAGTTTGTGGATCTGCTGGTAACGTTCGTACCCACGCCGGGGGTCAACACTCCAGTGAACCTGATGTGCACGGGATACGATTTCAATCTGAAGACCACTATCCCGCTGCCGCCAGGATCAACCTGCACCTTGGACAAGAGTACGCTGCCCGATGTCATGCAGACACGTCAGGTGCATGCTCTCTTTGCCACAACGCTTAAGGTCGTCTGGCAGAATGCCCCGCCTCGTCCGGGGAGCCAGGCCCCATACCAGTTGGCGCTCCTGCTGCCCGTCTTCTTCGGGACATTCGGCATCGTTTGGCTGACACCGATGTCTCGTCGAGAGAAGCGGCGCACTATGCTCGGCCTTGGCATCGGCGTGATGGTACTGGCGTTGTTGCTGGTGGGATGCGGTGGTGCAGGTGTGCAGACCGGAAATACAGAAACCCCTCCGGGCACGTACGGCATTGCGGTCACCACGAACGTTCCATCCGGCAACACCTTCGTTCAGGCCGTGGCAACCGTGAACGTCGTTCAGTAGCGAGAGCCTGCCCTCAGCCCCGGCAGAAATGCCGGGGCTTTTCTTGTTCCGGAAACAACGGGCTGGTTGATTACATCAGCTTGGAAAGGCGGGCCTCCAGGTCACCCAAGGCATCCTGGAGCAGTTTGACGTAGCGGGGCTCGCGCGCGACCTCGAGTTGCTGCACCACTCGCGCTCGCGCCAGACGCAGCGACTCGCGCTCCCGCTGGCGGGCGGCTTCATCCGCGGACAGGGGGCGCCCGGTTGGCTTTTCTTCGGCGGATTCCATCTGTGCTGCGACCGACTTGCTCTCCCAGCCCCGGGCCATGAACCCATTATAGGCTGCAGGCGCGGGCCGGGAGGATGCCCCGAACCTGAGCGGTCACTGGACGCGCTGCAGGCGGGCGATCAGCTTCTGCGCCAGGTTCTCTTCCGATTCCGACCACAACAGGCGGCCGGAGATGCCGCAATCCTTCTCCACCGCCGAAGTGAATCCCACCAGCTTCTGGACGTTGGCCTTGACCTTCGCCTCCGCCTGCGAGGTCAGCGGGATGTCCTCGAACAGGAACGGGGTATCGAGCCCGCAATCCACCAGCACGTGCCCGTTCTCGCGGTAGGAGCCTTCATCGAAACTCAACCCTTGGGCGACGAAACTGACTCGCTGCGGGCGGTCGATCCAGACCTTGGGCCGCTCCTCGCTCGGTGTCCACAGGTCCCAGAGGGCCTCGAACTCGTAGGCGTAGTCCTCGTGCAGGAATTCCGCCGCCAGCTCAATGACCCGCTCCGGCTCTGCCCGGTAGTCGAAGGTCTCTTCGAAGATGCTGGGCTGGTCCCATCCCACCGGATGCACTTCAACGTGGCCGATCCCGGGGAATTGCGTCGAGTACGGGAACTGTTTCAGCACCGCCAGGGTCCGCGGCAGCATCTCGTCTGCCGCGAAGTTAGGGAACCACAGGCTGAGATAGAGCGAGTCGGCCATGTGTGCTTATTCTACAGACGGTCGGGTGCGGCCATGGTCGCCGCGGCTTTGACACTGTTTCGCGCGCACTGTTAGAGTAGGACTTCACCAGAAACCCCGCCTAGCGCGTCCCCGTCGTCTAGCCCGGCCCAGGACATCGCCCTTTCACGGCGGTAACGCGGGTTCGAATCCCGCCGGGGACGCCAACATTCCTCCCTCACGGACATCCGGGTCAGGACCCAAGCGGCAAGGTGAACGAGAACACCGAACCATGCCCCAGCTGGCTGGTCACGCTGATGGTCCCGCCGTGCAGCTCGACGATCGCCTTGGCGATGGAGAGCCCCATGCCGGTTCCCTGGATCGAAATACGCTCGTTCCTCCCGCGATAGAATTTCTCGAAGATCATCGACTGCTCGGCGTCGTCGATGCCGGGCCCATGGTCCGCGACCGAGGTCACCAGGTGCGCGTTCTGCAGCTCCGCCGTGATACGGATGGGTGTCTCCGGCGGCGAATACTTCCCTGCATTCTCCAGCAACTGGCTGAGGACCTCGGCGATCCTCTTCACGTCCATGCGCGCCGGGGGCAGGTTGGGGGGGACTTTCACCTCGACGTGATGGCGCTCCACGGAATGTCTGGCCTCCTGCAACGCCAGGTCGATCGCTTCCCGGATCTGGTGCGGTTCGAACTGGAGCTCGACCTGGTGCGCGTCCAACTGCCCGACCTCCGCGGCCTCGCCGACCAGCCGGTTGAGCCGGTCACTCTCCTCGTTGATGACCTTGGCCAGGTCCTTCACCTGGGGCTTGTCCAGCTCGACCTCGGACAAGAGAGTCTCGGCCGACGCCTTGATCGCGGTCAGGGGGGTGCGAAACTCGTGGGTCACCGAATCCAGCAGCAAGGAGCGGAGGCGGTCGCCTTCGCGGGTCGCCTCCGCCTTGGTCAGGCTTTCCATGGTGGCGGCGCGCTCGATGGCGATAGCGATCAGGCTTCCGATCGCCTCCTGCGTCTCCCGCGACAGGCTGCAACCCTGGAAGGCAATGGCGCCGATCGGGCGCACGCCGGTGCGCATGGGCATGAAGCAGAGGCCGCGCTCGCGGTCGACCACCGGCTCCCTGCTGCTGACCGCCTCCAGCTGCTCGGTGGTCACAACGGACTGGACGGAGATGTCGGAGAAGTACGTCTTCCGCTTGTTTGCGAGGAAGACGGCGGCGCCGGCTACTCCGAACGAGTCCACGATGAAGTTCGGGACCCGGTTGAGCAGGCCGAACACATTCTCGGTGACCAGAAGTTGCTGGCTGAACGCGTACAAGCGCTCCACCTCGCGACGGCGTTCGTGCGATCGCAACGCTTCCCGGCGGGCGCGCTCCGACAGGTGACTGCCGATGAGGGCGGTGACCATGAACGCGAACAACGCCACCCAGTTCTGCGGGTCGGCGATGGTCAGTTTCATCACCGGGGGCAGGAAGAAGAAGTTGTAGGCCAGCGTGGCCACGACTGCCATGAAGATGGCGCAGCGCAGGCCCCAGGAAGCTGACACCACCAGAATAGCCAGCAGGAAGGTGAAGCCCACGGTGGTGGGATTCACGCGGATCAGCCGGAGGTAGACCCACACGATCGCCATCACGATCGCCGCCGCGGAGGCGAAGCGTAATATCAGTTGCCGGGGCCCGCTCACAGGCAGGATTGTATCCGATTCGACTTTTTGCACCACCCTGGACGAGAATAGCCGCAATGCCAAAGACGCCGGAGCAGTGGCTGGAAGAAGCGCAACCGCCGAACAAGCTGGGCATCTTCAAGCTCTTCCTGGGCTACGCTCCGGGCGTGGGCAAGACCTACAACATGCTGAGCGAGGGGATCCGCCGCCGGAGCCGAGGCGAGGACATCGTGATCGGCGTGGTGGAGACCCACGGCCGCAAAGCCATCGCCGACCTGGCCACTCGGCTGGAGGCCGTTCCCCGTCGCGTGATGGAGTACAAGGGTGCGACCTTCGACGAGATGGACGTGGATGCCATCCTGGCGCGCAAACCCCAGGTCGCGCTGGTGGATGAACTGGCGCACACCAATATCGAGGGCAGCAAGCACCGCAAGCGCTACGACGACGTCATCGAGTTGCTGGACGCCAACATCAATGTCCTCTCCACCATGAACGTGCAGCACATCGAGAGCGTGACCCCCCTGGTGCAGAACATCACCGGCGTGCAGGTCCGGGAGACGGTCCCCGACTGGGTGATGCAACGGGTGGACGAGATCGTCATGGCCGACCTCACGCCAGAAGCGCTGCAGACCCGGATGCGGCGCGGCGATGTCTATTCCGTGGACCGCGCCGAAAGGGCCCTGGGCCACTTCTTCCGTCCGGGAAACCTGATGGCGCTGCGCGAGCTGGCTTTGCAGCAGGTAGCCCGCGCGGTGGACCGGGGCCTGGAGTCCTATTTCGCCAAGGAGCACCCCGGGATCGCCGCCGGCGTCCGGGAACGCATCGCGGTGTGCATCAGCTCGAATCCGGCGGCCCAGTATCTCATCGCCCGCGCCGCCCGCATGGCGCAACGCCTCGATGCCGAGCTGTTCGTCATCTACGTGGACACCGGGGTAGACGGTACCCCGGAAAACCAGCGGACGCTCGGCCAGAACATCCGCTTCGCCGAGGACGTTGGCGCCCAGCTTATCAAGACCGAAGGCAAGTCGGTGGCCGAAGCGGTGGCCAAGGTGGTGAAAGAGAAGCACATCACCCAGGTCATCTTCGGGCGGTCGGCGCAGACGGGATGGAAGAAATATCTATATCTCTCCGCCATCCACCGGTTCCTGCGCGATGCCCCGCCGGTTGACGTTCACATCGTGTCCCAGGAAGTGAAATAGGGCAGTGCCTTCCTTGCCTGCTCTCCCCGGTCCCGTAACCGGAAAGGGCCGCCCCACAAACTCTTACGAATACCAGCTGTCCTCCCACCATCCCGCCCCATTCTGGCCACTTACAAAACCTTTACGAACCCCTTAGCCCACCCTTACTGCCGCGGATGTCGAATGTATGCCTGTGACATCGATGCTTGCAACCGTCGGATTCATCGTCTTTGACCTCGCAGGGGTTGCCTTTCTTCTGTGGTGTCTGGTCAACTTCGTCCGCGAAGACAGGCATCACCGGAGGAATAACGTGAAGGTCATGTACATCGAGCCATTGCCGCAACCCACCAGCACGAACGTTGTTCCCATCGGCAGCACACCTTCTGCCTCGCAAAAAGGCAGGAAAGTAAAGATGGCGCTCATGTTGGTGCTGGTTCTTGCGGTCGCTCCCGCCGCCTACGGACAGGGAACAAGTAGGTCGGATCCGGACCAGCGCGAGATCCAGGAGCTTCGGCAACTGGTTCGCGAGTTGCGCGACCGGGTGGCTGCCCTGGAGTCGCGGAACGGCACGCCACCGGCTGCTCCAGTCGTTGCCTCCGATGCCAAGGGGCAGGCGCCTGCCGCTCCGCTGAGCGACGCCGACCGCGGCACGCTGGACTTCTTCCGCGGCACCACCATCAATGTCGGCCTGGATGGCTATTACGGCTACAACTTCAACCGGCCGGTCGGGCGGGTGAACCTGTTACGCGCCTACGACGTGATGAGCGACAGCTTCAGCCTCAACCAGGCGAGCCTGATCGTGGAGCGCGCTCCCGATGTGGCCGCGGGCCGCCGCTTGGGAGCAAGGTTAGACCTTCAGTACGGCCAGGCCCCGGAAACGTCGCAGGGCAGCGCCGCCAACGAGTTGCGGCCCCAGGCATATCGGACGCTCTGGCAAGCATACGGAACTTACGTTGCGCCCCTCGGTAGCGGGCTCACCGTCGATTTCGGGAAGTGGGCCAGTTCGCTGGGGACCGAGGCCAACTACACCAAAGACCAGATGAACTATTCGCGCTCCTACCTCTTTAATTTCCTGCCGTTCTATCACCTGGGCGTGCGCGCGACCTACAGCTTCGCCCCTTGGTTCACCGCGACGTACGCAGTGGTCAATGGGATTCAACAAAGCGAGGACTTCAACAGCGCGAAGTCGCAAATGGTGTTCCTGAACTTCAAGCCGGCGAAGTCGCTGAGCTGGAACGTGAATTACTACACCGGGGAGGAGCAGCGGGATGTGGTGGCGGTGTTGAACCCCGGGCTGCCCACCGGACCTACACAGCCGGGCCTACCGGTCACGCCGGTGCTGCCCAGGCCGGACGGCCGGACGCACATCATCGATTCCTACATCACTTGGACAGCCACCCCGAAGCTGACCCTCGCGCTGGAAGGCGATTACGTCATCAGCCGCACGTTCAACCAGTCGGCGCCCTCCCATGTGAGCGGAGGCGCGGCGTACGCGCGCTATCAGCTGACGCCGAAGGCGGCGTTGGCGGGCCGCGCCGAGTATCTCTCCGACCGGGGAGGCCTGTTCAGCGGCACGACTCAGGCGCTGAAGGAGACCACGCTGACCTACGAGTACAAGTTCGCCGAAGGCTTCCTGGCGCGCGCCGAGTGGCGCCGCGATTTTTCCAATCAACCCTTCTTCCTGACAGACACAGTGGGATTGCTCAAGCAAGAACAGAACACGGCCACGCTGGGCCTGGTGTGGTGGTTCGGCCAGAAACAGGGAGCCTGGTAGGAGAGTCTCGCGCATTGCTTCCAGTCCACCTTCGCATAACGAACTCTTGACGCACTCTTTAGACAAACTTTATGAGCACCATTGTCCAATGTGAGTAGAGCAACGTTAGGATATCGCGGACCATGTCGTACAGACTCGAGATCGCGTCAATCGTCGCCGGGGTGGGACTTCTTGCCTACCTGGTACGTCTCGGTTGGAGAGAGCTGGGCGAACTCGAGAAGTTGAAGCTAGGGTTAAAGTCAAGAAGGTGACCGTGGTCGGCAGGAGATGGATATGCAGGACTTGATCTATGTTGCAGTCACAATCGCGTTCTTCGTCGTTTCGATCGGATACGTACGATTCTGTGACCGCGTGAAGTGAGGCGAACGTCATGAGCCTGGAAAGCATCATCATGCTCGTAGTAAGCGCACTGACCACCCTATACCTGTTGTACGCGCTATTGCGCCCGGAGAAGTTCTGATGAGCGACACATCCCTTCTTCTGACCTTGGGCGCGGGCTGCGTGCTGTTCGCTTCCCTGCTGTCCCAGGGTAGCGTACGCGTGTGCCAGACCATGTCGCGCATGGGCAAACCGAGGAAGTCCTCTTAGCCGGAAAGCATTCCTTATGACTCTGAATGGATGGATCCAAATCGGTGTTTTTCTCCTCCTGATCCTCGCGGTGACAAAGCCGCTGGGCGTCTTCATGGCGCGAGTCTTCAACCGCCAACGGACCTTCATGGACCCGGTGCTACGGCCTGTCGAGCGCCTGTTGTACCGGCTGACCGGGGTGGACGAGAACCACGAGATGCGCTGGACGGAATACGCCATCGCCATGCTGTTGTTCAGCGTGGTCCCGATGATCGTGCTGTACGGGTTGGAGCGCCTCCAGGGCCTGCTGCCGCTCAACCCGCAGAAGTTCGGGGCGGTGCCGAACGCCCTCGCATTCAATACAGCGGCTTCGTTCACCACCAATACCAACTGGCAGAACTACGGCGGCGAGTCCACCATGAGCTACCTGACCCAGATGGCGGGACTGGCCTACCACAACTTCACTTCTGCCGCAGTCGGCATCGTGCTGGCCATCGCGTTCATTCGCGGGATCGCACGGCGGGAGATGAAGACCATCGGCAACTTCTGGGTGGACATGGTCCGCTGTACGCTGTGGGTGCTGCTCCCGATGTGCATCGTCGGCGCCTTGCTGCTGGTTTCCCAGGGAGTGGTACAGAACCTGAGGCCTTATGACACCGTCAAGCTGGTCGAACCGCAGCAAGTGCCGAAGGTCGATGCCAATGGCAAACCGGTGCTCGGCCCGGACGGCAAGCCGGCGATGGACACGGTCACCGAGCAGACCATCGCGCAGGGGCCGGTCGCTTCGCAGGAGATCATCAAGGAATTGGGTACGAACGGCGGCGGCTTCTTCAACGCGAACAGCGCCCACCCCTTCGAAAACCCCACTCCGTTGTCCAACCTGATGGAGATGTTTGCCATCTTCGCGCTCTCCTCAGGTCTGACCTACACACTGGGGCGGATGACTGGCTCGCAGAAACACGGCTGGGCGGTGTGGGCGGCCATGGCCATCCTGTTCCTGGCCGGTGTGACCACCGCCTATTGGGCGGAAGCGCGGGGTAATCCGCTGCTCGCCGGCGCGGACCAGCGCGTCAGTGCGCTGCATTCGGGCGGGAACATGGAAGGCAAGGAGGTCCGCTTCGGCATCGCGAACACCGCGCTGTGGGCGACGATCACGACCGATGCGAGCTGCGGCGCCATCAATGGGTGGCATGACTCCTTCACGCCGCTCGGCGGCATGGTCCCGCTGGTCAACATCATGCTGAGCGAGGTCATCTTCGGCGGAGTGGGCGCCGGCATGTACGGCATTCTGATCTACATCGTGCTCGCCGTCTTCATTGCGGGCCTGATGGTGGGGCGCACGCCGGAGTATCTGGGCAAGAAGATCGAGGCTTATGACGTCAAGATGGCAATGCTGGTCGTGCTCGTCTTCCCGCTGGTGATCCTGATCTTCTCCGCTATTTCGTCGGTGAGCGGATTCGGGACCTCCAGCATTCTCAATCCGGGGCCGCACGGCTTGTCCGAGATCCTCTACTCCTTCACGTCACAAGCAGGGAATAACGGCTCCGCCTTCGCGGGCCTGACGACCAATACCCTCTGGTACAACGTCTCCGGCGGCTTCACCATGCTGATCGGACGATTCCTGATGATCATCCCGATGCTGGCGATCGCCGGCAACCTGGCGGGCAAGAAGATCGTCCCACCGTCGCTGGGCACCTTCCCGGTGACGACGCCGCTGTTCACGGCGCTGCTGATCGGCGTGATCCTGATCGTCGGCGCTCTGACATTTTTCCCGGCCTTGAGCCTGGGACCCATCCTGGAACATTTGCTGATGCTCGCAGGCAAAACCTTCTGACCACGGAATAAGACTATGGCGAAACAGAAAGCTATTTGGGAATGGAAGATCGTACGGCGCGCGGTCCTGGATTCGTTCGTGAAGTTGAACCCGCGCAAGATGATGGGCAACCCGGTCATGTTCGTGGTGGAGATCGGGAGCGTCATCACCACCGCCCTCCTGCTCAGGGGCGGGACGGCCTTCAAGTTCAATCTTCAGATCACGCTCTGGCTCTGGTTCACGGTCTTGTTCGCCAATTTTGCTGAAGCCATGGCCGAAGGCCGCGGCAAGGCCCAGGCCGACACGCTGCGCAAAGCGCGCTCCGAGACCATTGCCAACCGCCTGCTCGCCGACGGGAAGACGGAGCAGGTGCCGAGTTCCAAGCTCCGCGCCGAAGATGTGGTCATGGTCTCCGCCGGCGAACTGGTCCCGTCCGACGGGGAGATCCTCGAGGGCGTCGCTTCCGTGGACGAGTCGGCGATCACCGGCGAGTCTGCACCGGTCATTCGCGAAGCCGGTGGCGACCGTTCGGCGGTGACCGGCGGTACCCGCGTCTTGTCCGATCAGATCAAGGTGAAGATCACCGCGAATCCCGGCGAGACCTTCCTGGACCGCATGATCGCCCTGGTCGAAGGCGCCGAACGCCAGAAGACCCCGAACGAGATCGCGCTCAACATCCTTTTGGCCGGGCTGACCATCATCTTCCTTCTGGCAGTCGTGACCTTGCAGCCCTTCGCCATCTACTCGGGCTCGCCGCAGACGGTGTTCGTGCTGGTGTCACTGCTGGTCTGCCTGATCCCGACCACCATCGGCGGCTTGCTCTCGGCGATCGGGATCGCCGGTATGGACCGCCTGATCCAGCACAACGTGCTGGCCATGTCCGGCCGCGCCGTCGAAGCCGCCGGCGACGTGAACACCCTGCTGCTGGACAAGACCGGCACCATCACCCTGGGGAATCGCCAGGCGTCGCGCTTCATTCCGGCGCCCGGGGTGAGCGAGAAAGATCTGGCGGACGCGGCGCAACTGTCATCGCTGGCCGATGAGACCCCCGAAGGCCGCTCCATCGTGGTGCTGGCCAAGGAGAAGTACGGCCTGCGCGGCCGCGAACTACAGTCTCACCAAGCGGAATTCGTGCCCTTCTCTGCGAACACCCGCATGTCGGGCGTGAACATGAACGGCTTTGAGATCCGCAAGGGCGCAGCCGACGCGATCCAGGCGTATCTCGCGGAGAAGAGCGCGGCATTTCCCGCGGAAGTGCAAAGTATCGTGGAAGACATTGCGCGTAGCGGCGGAACGCCCTTGGTGGTCGCTGAGCGACGCCGCGGCGCGCTTGGAGTGATCGAACTGAAAGACGTCGTGAAGGGGGGCATGCGTGATCGTTTCGACCAACTGCGCGCCATGGGTATCCGTACAGTCATGATCACCGGCGATAACCCGCTTACGGCGGCGGCGATTGCCCGCGAGGCCGGGGTTGACGACTTCCTGGCCCAGGCCACGCCCAAGGACAAGATGGACCTGATCCGCAACGAACAGGCCGGCGGCAAGCTGGTGGCCATGACCGGTGATGGCACCAACGACGCGCCGGCGCTTGCTCAGGCCGACGTCGGGGTCGCCATGAACACCGGCACCCAAGCCGCAAAAGAGGCCGGCAACATGGTCGACCTCGATTCCAATCCCACCAAGCTCATCGAGGTGGTCGAGATCGGCAAGCAGCTCCTGATGACCCGTGGAGCGCTCACCACGTTCTCTATCGCCAACGACGTCGCCAAGTACTTCGCCATCATCCCGGCGATGTTCGCCGGGACCTTCCCGGTGCTCCAGGCGCTGAACATCATGCACTTGCAGACACCGTGGTCTGCGATCTTGTCGGCGGTGATCTTCAATGCGCTGATCATCATCGCGCTCATCCCACTGGCCTTGCGCGGCGTGAAGTATCGGCCGATGGGCGCGGCGGCTCTTTTGCGGCGCAATCTCTGGATCTACGGAGTGGGCGGGATCATCGTGCCGTTCATCGGGATCAAACTGATCGACCTGGTCATCACCCGGATCGGTCTTGCGTAAAGGAATCTTGCCATGAAGAAGAACCTCATCACGGCTGTGCTCATGACGATCGTCACCACCATCCTGCTGGGAATCGTTTATCCGTTGGTTGTGACCGGCATCGCCAGGGTATTGTTCCCCGACAAGGCCAATGGTCAATTGATCGTTCGCGACGGCAAAGTGATGGGGTCGCGCATCATCGGCCAAGCGTTCGTCGGCTCGACATATTTCCATTCCCGCCCCTCCGCGGCCGGCAACGGGTACGACGCTGCGAACTCGTCCGGGACGAACTTCGGCCCGACCAATCAAAAGCTGATCGACCGGGTGAAGCAGGATGTAGCGTCCCTTCAAGCTGAGAACCCGGGTAAGGCCATTCCGGTCGATCTGGTCACCACGTCGGCGTCGGGTCTCGACCCTCATATCTCGCCCGCCAATGCGGATTTTCAGGTCCCGCGCATCGCCCGCGAGCGCGGCATGAGCGAAGATCAGGTGCGGCAGCTGGTCGCCAAGCACGCGGAGGCCCGGCAGTGGGGATTCCTCGGCGAGCCACGTGTGAACGTTCTGGAGCTGAATCTCGATCTCGACGCGCGGTTTCCGCTCAAGAAACAAGCCGAGGCTTATTGAACCTCACCGATCGTCGCATCGCGGCCCCATGGTCCCGGTTCTCCGGGCATGTCTGGATTCCCGTTCCGCCTGCACATCCGTAACCTGCATTTTCCCTGTTTCCGAGCGACACTAGTGTGATGGCGAGCAAGAGTTTCGCTCATCGGGATATGTGGGGGCATGAGCGGGAGGGCTATGCCCACGAGCGGCCCGAGGTCGCCTACGCCCCCGCCAAGC
>DATKKJ010000149.1 GCA_035543055.1 Terriglobales bacterium
TGAGAATAGCAGTGGGTGAGCGGTGTGCAAGTCACGCGAGTGATCTGTTCCGATTTCCGAACAGAGAAGGAATCGGGTGCCCCGTCCTTTGCGGCTCGGGGTTTGGCCGCAAAGGGCGGGAAAGCCAAATGTGGAGCCGGGCCGGAAGATCAGAATGGATACTCGCCTCCCGCCCTTTGTCGCGCAAAAAAAAACGCGCGCCAAAGGACGGGGCACCCACGGCTGGGGTAGTGCGAACCAAGGCCGGGCCACCCGCCATGTCCTCTTCCCCAATAACAGCTCCTGAAGAGGAAGGAAGTCCCAAGCCGGAACCGCCCAAAAGCATCCGGTCTAGCTGGCGGCGGCGGTGGCAGTCTCGAGTTGGGGGGCGAGGGACTGGGCCTTGCCTCCGCCTTCGCCCTTGGCGATCTCCAGCGCGGCGTCGGCCCGGTTGATGACCTCGGTGACGATGTCGATGGGGTCGTACTTCTGCTGCACCACCGCCTCGGCGATGCCCACGCTCATCACCACCTCGCGATTGGTGCCGGTGATCTTGGTCCCGGTCATCACCTTGCGCAGCTTGTCCACCACGAAGAAGGCGTTCTTCTCGTTGGTGTCGGCGAGGATGACGGCGATGGTGGTCAGCTCGTAGTGCACGGCCACGTCGTTCTGGCGGATGTGCGAGCAGATGCTCTGCCCGATGGTCTGCATCAGGTTCTCCACCGCTTTCTCGCCGATCTCCTTGACCATGGCGGTGGGCTTGCCGAAGTTCAGCAGCATGACCGTAGAGGTGGATTGCTGCTGCAGGGCGCGCCGGGTCTCGGAGAGCAGCACGTCGAGGTAGGAGGTGCGCTTCAGCAGCCCCGACTTTTCGTCGGTGACCGCCAGGGTCTTCATCAGGCTGCGCAGCTTGGCGTTCTGCACCGCCTGCTGGGTCTGGTCGGCGATGGTCTTCAGCACCACGATGTCGGTCTGCCGCCAGTCGCGGGCGCGGTCGCACTGCTCCAGGAAGAGGATGCCGACGTGCTCCTCGCCGTCCATGAGCGGGACCGCGAGCACCGACTTGATGCCCAACGAGGCGATGTACTTGGCGTCGGGTCCGCCGGCGGTCGCCGAGTTGCCCAGGTTGACGATGCCCTCGCTGACCAGCCTGGCCTGCAGAGTGTTGATCAGCTTGACCAGGGCCATTACGTCGGACTGTTTGATGTTGGTGCCACAGTATTCCAGCGCTGCCGAAGGCGGCTTGCCCGGAGTGCACAACCCGGCGACGCAGCGGCTGGCGCCCCAGTGCCGGCCTACGTCGTTGACGCAGGTGAACAGCACGCTCTTGACGTTGCCCTGGCGGTAGATGTTGCGCGTGATCTCGGTGACGCGGGCGAAGTTGTCCACCGCGTTCTCGGCGGCCATCATCTGCGCCGCCGACATGGTGGGCGCGGGCATGGTGCCGGTCATGCGGGGCACGGTGATAGTGCCGGTCAGGCCGGTGGGCGTCGGCGCGGCCGCCGCCGGCGCCGGGGGCGCATCCGTGTACTTGGGGATGAAGCCGGCGTTGGCGTAGAGCAGGTGCAGCTTCTCGTTCCTTTCTTCCTCACGGGGGAAGAGCTTGGCGATGCGCTCCAGCCGTTCCAGCGCCTTGGAGCGCATGGAGTATTGCAGGAAGATCTCGGCCTGGAGCATGAAGTCCTCCAGCACCGTCGGTTCCTTCTCCTCGACCGGCTTCTCTTCCTCCTGCTCGTCCACCCCGCCCGCGATCTTCAGCCGTCCGGCAATGGCGTTGAAGCGCGCGGTCTCGATCTTGCCGCGCAGCATCTCCATGCGCTTGTGGTGGCCCGATTCGTAGGGGTCGACCTCGGCGGCGCGGTCCAGCGAATCCGCCGCCTTCAGGAAATTCCCCGCCGCGAAGTACAGCTCGAACAGCTTCAGCAACGTCTCGCAATAGTCGTGTTCCCGGTTCGCGCTGTTGTAAAGCTCGACCGCATACTCCAGGAACTCCACCCCCGCGGGATGCTTGTCGACCACGACCTCTTTCATCAGGGCGACGTAGTCGCGGCGGCGATTGTGCTTGACCTCGCCGGCTTCGAGGCGTTGCGCCAGGGCCAGGGCCTTGTCGCCGTGCTCGGTGTCGAGCAGGCAGCCGATGAGGCGCGCGACCTCGTCGGCCTGCTTGGGATCGCGCTCGTACAGCGCCCAGATGAAGGGTTCGGCATCGATGGGACGGCGGGCGCCTAGCA
>DATKKJ010000150.1 GCA_035543055.1 Terriglobales bacterium
CGCTGGCGTCGTATCTCCGTTCGCTGGGCGGCAAGGTCGTGACCGGCACGCGCGTCGATTCGCTGGGTGAGTTGCCGCCCGCCAAGGTGGTGCTGTGCGACCTGACGCCGCGGCAGCTCTTGAAGATCGCGGGCGAGAGGCTGCCGTATCTCTATCGCCGGATGCTCAAGCGCTACCGCTACGGGATCGCCGCCTTCAAGATGGACTGGGCGCTGGACGGGCCGGTGCCGTGGCGGGCGGAAGCATGCCGCCGGGCGGGGACCATTCACGTCGGCGGGACGCTGAAGGAGATTGCGCAAGCAGAATGGCAGGCGTGGCGCGGGCGGGCGCCGGAAAAGCCGTTCGGCATCCTGGCCCAGCCCAGCCTGTTCGACGACACGCGCGCGCCCTCAGGCAAGCATGTTCTCTGGGGCTATGCCCACGTCCCCAACGGCTGCACCGTAGACATGTCGGAGCGGGTCGAGACGCAGATCGAGCGCTTCGCTCCCGGGTTCCGGCAGCGGATCATCGGGCGCTCGGTGATGGGCCCGGCACAACTGGAGAGCCGCAACGCCAACCTGGTGGGCGGCGACATCAACGCCGGCAGTCCGGTATTCCCACAGCTCTTCGTGCGCCCCACGCACAAGCTGTACGCGACACCGCTGGAAGGGGTTTACATGTGCTCGGCGTCCACGCCACCGGGGGGAGGGGTGCATGGAATGTGCGGATTCTTTGCGGCGGAGGCGGCGCTGAAGAAGGTGTTCCCGGAACGCGTCGCCAACATCGCCCCACTAGCGTGGGGCTCTCGGTAAGCTGCAAGCCGTAGGTCCTCACGCTCATCCCTACGGGATATCGCTCAGGATGACAACAAAACAGATCAGCGGACCGGCACACCGTCCAGGGTTGTGAGGCGGCCGACGGGGTAAAGGCCGACGCGCTGCACCTCGTACCAGGGCGAGTGCCGGTAGAAGAATTCCAGGCGCGCGCGCGGGTTGGCGGCAAAAGCCTTATCGCCGGCCAGCCTGTTCTCGAACTCCTGCTTGAGCGCCGGATCTTTGGCCATCATGTCGCGGGCCAGCTTCTCCAGCACGTAGTCCTCGGCGTACTCCTTCTGCTCGAAGACGGGATCGAAGAAGTTCCAGACCACGGCGGAATCGGGCGCCTGCGGCTCCAGCCACTCGATGGCGACCTTGGCGGAGCGCTGATCCATGGGCACGACCACGGAGCCGGCGGCAAAAGAGAGCTTCTCCCGCACCATGGCGCACTCCCCGCCGAACTCGCCGCTGCCGAACTCGGAGTTGAACAGCGGGTGACGGCCCTCGAAAGGGCGCGTCCGCCACTTCAGATCGTGGCAGCGGTAGGTCTGGACTTCGCCGGTCCAGGGCGCGGTGGTGTGCAGCATGCGGACGCCCTGCAACTGCAGCACTTCGATGACGTGGTCCCACTCGCGGGGGATTATGTAGGCGCGGGGGATCTCGACGGAGTAGGTCGGCTCCAGCCGGGCCGGGCGCGGGATCTCGATGTTCATCGGCTCCTGCGTGTACTGGATCCAGGGCTGGCCGGACACTTCGCTGGGCGTGGTGGTGAACTTGTAGCCGCGATAGAAGAACGGGACCGTCTCTTTGCTGGCCTGGCTGCGAAGGATGAAATGGTGGCCGGGCGACTTTCCGGCGGCGATGACGGCGGCGTCGGCCTCGCGGTTCATCTTCACCAGCCGGTCGGCCTCGCGGTTGATGAGCTGGAGGAGCGCGCGCAGGATCTCGTAGTTGCCGGTGACCCGTGTCTTGTAGTCCTTCAGCATGTGCATCTCCACCAGCAACCCGGGACGGTTCTGCAGCAGCACGTAGCCGTCGGCAAACCGGGGAGAGCCGGGAAAACGATTGAGGCCCTTGGTGGGATCGTGGCCGTCAACCAGGTCGATGTAAGGCGCGGCCAGATGGCCGGCGTCCTGGACCGTGTTCTCCAGGTAGGGAGCGACGGTGGTTTCAAGCCAACTGGCGATGGCGGGGTCCTGGCCGGGAGCGTCGGTGAGGTTGTAGGTGACGTCGTACTGGTAGTCGGCGCCGTCGGTGACGTGGTCGTCGACGAAGAAATCGGGCAGCCACTCGTTCCACAGTCGCAGCCAGGCCTTGGTCTCCGGGGCATCGGCCTTCATGTAATCGCGATTGAGGTTGAGGTTCTCGGCGTCCACCCGGTAACCCATCTCCTCTGGGCCGTTCTGGTTGATGCGGTTGAAGGGGCCGAAGCGCTCGTGGCCGTCGGGGTTGTAGATGGGGATGATGAGCACCACGGCACGCTCCAGCAGCCCGGCGCGGGTCTTGGTGACGCCCATGTCGCGCAGCAGGGCGAGACAGGAGTCCTTGCCGTCCATCTCGCCGGCATGGATGGCGTTCTGAATGAGGACGATGGGGCGGCCGGCGGCGTGCAGCGCCTGGGGATCGAAGACGCCGTCGCGGGAGACGGCGACCGCCACCAGGTCGCGGCCTTCGCCAGTCTGCCCGAAGGTGAAGACTTTGACCTGCCCGGGCGTAGCGGCGGCCACGCGGCGCACGTAGGCCATGGTCTCGTCGTAGCGCGGGGTGGTGCGGTAGTTCGAACGTTCCGCGGGGGTGGCCCAGTCGGCGGACTGCGCGAAGCAAGCGGTGGTAAAGAGCAGGAACCAGAGTTTTTTCATGCGGTAGGGGTCCTTCGACTCGGCGCTGCGCGCCTGGCTCAGGATGACAGCTGTAAACATCCGTATTCGACGGGCTGGGGCGCCCGTCGCTACAAAATTTCTTATCGCTGCATCGGCTTGGCGCGCCGTCGGGGGCGGCGGACAGCGGTCTTGAGCGCCTTGCGCCCGGAGCGCGTTTCGCGTTTCTGCAACAGGACCACCGCGTGGGCGATGGCGGCGTTGTCGGTGCCCAGGCCCTCGGGCGTTTTGGCCTTGACGCTGATATTGTCCACCGGCGTGTTGAGCAGCGCAGCCAGGCGGATCTTGAGGCGCGGCACGAACGGCCCGATGCGCGGCTCCTTCAGGATCAGGGTCGAGTCCACGTTGCAGATGACGTAGCCGGCGCGCTCCACCCGCCTCACCGCCTCCTGGATGAAGACCACGGAATCGGCGCCCTTCCAGCGCTCATTCTCCGAGGGGAAGTGGGTACCGATGTCGCCGGAGGAGATGGCGCCGAGCAGGGCGTCGGTGAGGGCGTGCAGCAGCACGTCGCCGTCGGAGTGTCCGGCGAGCCCGCTGTGGTGCGGGATCAGCACCCCGCCGATCCTGAGCGGGAGATCCATCTCGAATTCGTGCGAGTCCCAGCCGTAGCCGATGCGCATGACGGGTAATTTGAAATTTGTAATTTGCAAAGCAAGAGGGCAGGAGCAGTTCACTTTGCAAACTACAAATTACAAATCGTACTTCAGCCGGTCAGGGCCTTGGCCCCCTTGTCCTGCGACATGAAGAGCTCCGCCAGTTCCAGGTCCGCCGGGGTGGTGATCTTGATGTTGCGGGGCGAGCCCATGACCACGGCGACCTCATGTCCGGAGCGCTCGACCAGCGAGGCCTCGTCGGTGCCGGTGAAGCCGTCGGCCAGTGCCTCGTCGAATGCCTTCTTGATGACCTGGTAGCGGAAGCCCTGGGGCGTCTGCGCCATGACCACGCGCTCCCGGGGGATGGTGCTGGTGACGATGGCGCCCTCGGCGGTGCGGTCCACCTGCTTGACCGTGTCCATCGCGGGCAGGCCGGCGATGGCCGCGCCGTACTTCTGCGCCGCCTGGATGACGTTGCCGATGATGTCGGAATCCACGAAGGGGCGGACGGCATCGTGCACCAGGACGATGTCGTCGGGCGCGGCCTGGACAGCGGCCAAGGCGTTGGCCACTGATTCCTGGCGGTGCTCGCCGCCCTCGACCACGCGCAGCCGCTTGCTCCCGGCTTCCGTCTTCAGCCGCTCTTCGGTGTGGGACATCTCCGGCTTGCGCAGGGCGACGCAGATCTCTGTGACCTGCGGGACGGCGACGAACTTCCGCACCGTATGCACCAGGATGGGCACGCCGCCGATCTCGGTGAACTGCTTGGCGGCGCGCTGTCCCTTGGCGGGGCCCACCATGCGCGTCCCCAGTCCGGCGGCCGGGATGATGACGATGACCTTCATGCAGGGGCGAAAAGTATAGCAGTGGGCAGTGGCCGGTGGGCAGTGCCGGTGAACCCACCCAAGCCAGCACCGGGCTTGGGTGCGGTAACCGACGTCGTTATTCCCGAGTGGAGTTCGGGGCGCCGGTGGTCGGCGTCGCGGCCGGGGCAGCCGGAGACGCAGTCGCGGGACGCACCGGCTCGGCGACGATGGACTGGGGGCGGCGGCTTGCCCCACTGTCGGCGCGGGCAGGGACGGCCTCGCGCGGCGTGGCCGTGGCCGCGGAGCGCTCATCGAACTTCCCGAAGATCATTTTGCCGGCGGTGGTCTGCAGCACCGAGGTGACGGCGATGTCGATGTTCTTGCCGATCATCTTGCGGGCATTGTCCACCACCACCATGGTGCCGTCGTCCAGGTAAGCGACGCCCTGGTTGTATTCCTTGCCTTCCTTGAGGATGAAGACGCGCATGATCTCGCCGGGCAGCACGATGGGCTTCAGCGAGTTGGCCAGCTCGTTGATGTTGAGCACGGGCACGCCGTGCAACTGGGCCACCTTGTTCAGGTTGAAATCGTTGGTGACGATCTTGCCGTCGTACACCTTGGCCAGCTCGATCAGTTTCATGTCCACTTCGCGCACGGCGGGGAAATCGTCTTCGACGATGGAGACGTCGAGGGTGGCGATCTTCTGGATGCGCTGCAGGATGTCGAGGCCGCGGCGGCCGCGGTTGCGCTTCAGCGAATCGGCGGAGTCAGCCACCAGTTGCAGCTCGCGCAGCACGAACTGGGGGATGACCAGGACGCCGTCGAGGAAGCCGGTCTCGGCGATGTCGGCGATGCGGCCGTCGATGATGACGGAGGTATCGAGGATCTTGAACTGCTTCTTGCCCTGCTTCTCGCCGCCGAAGATGCCGCCCAGGGCGGCCAGGTTGAGCAGGTCACCCTTGGAGGCGCCGACCACCAGGCCGACGTAAGCCATCAGCAGCATGACCATGAGTTGGAGAAAGGACTGGGTGGGCCCGTGCTCGATGCTGCTCTTGATGACCAGGCTGAAGAGATAGGCGCCGAAGATGCCGAGAATGCTGCCAATGGCGGCGCCGATCAGCCGCTTCAGGCTGACCGCGCGCAGCCGGTACTCGAACAGCACCACGGCGGCGCCGATGGCCGCGCCGGCCACAGCCGCCAGGGGCCTCTGCAGCCCGAACGGCTGGAGCACCAGGCAAGCGACGGTCACCACCACAACAAAAAAAAGACGAATAAGAACCATGTCCATGGGGCCTCCCGAGTCCACCCACTCCGGTGGCCGGTCCCGCTGCAATGCCGTATGGCGGAGCAAGTATTGAGGAATGAAAAGCGCTCCGCAGGCGGAAAGGAAGAGATCACTCCCTTCCGTCTCATCTACCAGTAACAGGCCGAAGTATATACCAGGCGGCGGGGACCGCAGCGGCCAAGGAGGTTACCCGAGGCGTCAACATGTGCCGGCGGTTTGCTGTTGACCAAGACAGCAACAGGACGCATTGTGGGCTTGGCTGCCGGAACGGGCAGCCGTCAAGCCCGGCGCGGGTTGTGCCTGCACCGGCAGAGTTGGGCCGAACCCGTAAAGGGGAGATGAGCGGCCATTGGTCCTCCGATCCAACGGAGAGCCAGAAAGACCGGCGCAAATATTCTCGGGGGAGAACGCGCCGGTTTTTTCTTGCAGTTGCCAGTCCTCAGTTGCCAGAGCCGTTCCTTTTGACGTGGTAGATTGTTCCGCTATCTGAAATTATCCCAGCACATTCCAGGAGCGACCATGAAGTGGAAGCCAGCCTCCACCGTTCTGTTCACGTTGGTCTTCAGTTGTCTCGCGATGTCCCAGCAGGTGACCGCGATCCGCGCCGGGCATCTGGTCGATCCCGCCACCGGCAAGGTTGCGGACAATCGGGTGATCGTCATCAAGGACGGGAAGGTCGAGAGCGTAGGCGGCAGCGTGCCTGCGGGGGCGCAGGTGATCGACCTGTCGAAGCAGTGGGTGATGCCGGGGCTGATGGACGCGCACACCCACATCACGATGGATATCCCGCCGGCGCCGCCGGATGTCTCGTCGTGGGAGGCGGTCCAAGCCAAG
>DATKKJ010000151.1 GCA_035543055.1 Terriglobales bacterium
TTGGCGGGGAGCGCATTCTTACGAACAGTGACCCCAACCAATACAAGTTCACCGGCAAAGAACGTGATGTCGAAACCGGCTTGGACTACTTCGGCGCTCGCTACTATGCGAGTACGTTGGGGCGCTTCATGCAGACGGACCCTAAGGCTCGAAGCGCTCACCCGCTCAACCCACAGAGCTGGAATCGTTACGCATACACGCTCAACAATCCGCTGAAGTATTTCGATCCCGATGGGATGGATGTCGTCCTAGCAGCAGGTCTCAGTGCGCAAGATCGCGCCTACGTCGTGAACAACCTCGCCCGAATGTACGCGACTCCTGCGGGCAAGGCGATGCTTCTCCGAGCCGACAAGAGCCAGTTCACAATCACGGTGGGAACTGGGCACCTCGGACGTACTGATTTGACCAAAGCACCTCCGGGAACGATGGTTTTCGGGGGTCAGACGAAGGTAGAGGGTGGCAACACCAGTGTGCCGTACACCAACTACGAGGGTCACAGGGTTCTGGCCGCTGACAATCCCAACACCGCACCTGGGCATCCGATCGAAGTCACCATCGACAAAAGCCAAGCGGCAGAGATCGGGAAAGATCCGGCCCAAGTATTTGCTCACGAGCTTGGCGGCCACACTGCCGATGTGCTGAATGCGGCTGAAAGTAATCCTGCAACGCAGTTCATCGATAGCGTCAATCCGAAGGATGAGACCAGCTCGGAGGCAGCGGAGAAAGCGCTGGGCAAGCTCCCGGACAAACCCAGCGAAAAAGGCGTCAAGGCTGTCGAGCAGATTCTCAAGCCACAGTGCTCTACCGATGACAAAGGGAAGAAGGTGTGCTCGCAATGAAACACCATCGAATTGCCATCCTGTGCTTACTGGGCTGTGCCCTCGATTTCGCTGTGTGCCAGACGTCCGTACGATCGCAAGTGGAATCGGTGTTGGATTCCGGCCCTGGTCGCGAGAAAAGCCACGAGGCCGTGTCAAAGATCAGCGATCATCCGGTACCTCTGCTCATGAGTATCGCCCAATCCACGGAAGGGTCATACGTGCGGAGAACGCGTGCGATCTATCTGTTGGCTACGTTCAAGACAGAAGAATCTGAGCGTGCGCTTTCTGAGCTGGCTGCGCACGGCAGTCCTAAGTTCCGTTGCCCGGCGTTGCAGGCGTTTGTCGAGCTGAAGTCCCGAGATGCGGTCCCACTGTTGATCAGCAGGTTAGATGATCATGCTGTTTGCATGCACATCGCTTTAACTGATCCAGCGCGGAAGCAGGACGTGTACGTATCCGACGAAGCAGTCCGTCTACTGGAACAGGTCGCTGGCCAGTCTTTTGGTCAGGTGTCAGCCAGCGGCCACCGGGCAACGAAACCGTGGAAGAACTGGTGGGCCAAGCAGAAGAGCAGTGCCAAGCCAGGCACCTGAGCTGCCCGTCTCGGTGAAGCTAAAGCCCATGCTAGAGCTTAGTCCGGATGCCTGAGTGGAAGGTGCTGTAGACTGGTGAAAGCAGATTGCTGCGGAGCCGCGGAGGGTTGCGTGAGCGGTCGAAACGGGCGGTCTTGAAAACCGCTGTGCCCGAAAGGGCACCGGGGGTTCGAATCCCTCACCCTCCGCCATTATCGCGCAAGGTCCTTCGTCGCGGGGCTCCTCAGGATTTCGGCTGCCGGCTCCCGCTCGCCCCAGGCTCGCTCACGCCGGCAAGAGCGCCTCAAGTTCGAATCCCTCACCCTCCGCCACCTTCAGGGGTCTCAGTTCACGAAGACAAAGTGTGGGGCCAGCCTCACCAGCTTCAGGACCTTGTACACCTCGACATTCACTCCTCGCAGCGCGATCCTGACCCCGAGCTCATCGGCGCGGGTGGCCAGCTCGTCGATGGCGGAGATGGCGCCGGGGTCGATACGCCGCACCGAGGAGAGATCCAGGACCACGTCTCCGTTCGCGCCCTCCAGCCTCTCGCAGGCATCCAGGAGGTCGTCGGTCACACTCTCGCCCCGGACCTTGCGCCACACCGCGATCGTCGCCCTCGCATCGGCGCCCATCACGCCACCTCCTGGGTGGCGGCCGTGGGTTGCGCTTGGCCCCGCCCGATGTAAGCGCACCAGAGCAGCTCGGCCAGTTCCTCCAGCAGCGGCATGCGCGGGTTCGAGCGCCAGGAGGGATCTTCGTACGCCAGGTGGACCAGCTCCGGGATCGCCTCTTCGAACGCCTGGTGGGAGATGCCCAACTCGGCGATCGAACGGGGCATGCCTACGCGGTCCAATAACTGCTCGACCGCAGCCACCAGGTTCTTCACCTTCTCTTCGGTGGTGTGGCCGCCGAGGCGCAGCACATCGGCCGCCAGCGCGTACTTCTGGTGGGCGACATAGGCCCGCTGGTTGGGAGAGGGCATGAATTTCGCCGGCACGGAAGCGTTGTACGGGATGACGTGCGGCAGCATGACGGCGTTGGCCCTCCCATGCGCCACCCCGAAACGGGCCCCGAAGGCGTGCGCCAGCGCGTGATTGACGCCCACCGACGCATTGGAGAACGCCAAGGCGGCGATGCAGGCGGCGTTGTGCATCAGGGTGCGCGCTTCCTGGTCATCCGGGTGCTCGTAGGCGACGGGCAGCTGCTTGAACACCAGTTCGATCGCCTGCAAGGCGTTGGCGTCGGTATACGGCGACGCATAGATGGAAACCAGGGCCTCCAGCGCGTGGGTCAGGGCGTCGATGCCGGTGTCGGCGGTGAGCCCTTTCGGCATGGACATGACGAACTGCGGGTCCACGATGGCCACGTCCGGGGTCAGCGAGTAGTCGGCGAGCGTCACCTTCCGCCCCCGTGCCTTGTCGCACAGGACCGCGAACGGGGTCACTTCGCTGCCCGTCCCGCTGGTGGTGGAGATGGCCACCAGCCGCGCGTGGTTGACCTTGTCCGTCGGGAAGCGCACCACCCGCTTGCGGAAATCCAGGAAGGGCGCCGCCAGCTCCTCCCAGTCGGCCTGCGGAGATTCGTAGAGGAGCTTCATGATCTTGGCCGCGTCGATCACCGACCCGCCGCCCAAGGCGACGATCTGGTCGGCCTTGCACGCGTTCAGCGTGCTCGCCCCCTGCCGGATGACCGTGATCTCGGGCTCCGCGTCCGGGATCACCGCGACATGCACCGCCGTTCCCTGGGGGATGGAGCGCCGGACGATGTCCGCGTGCCCCATCTGTTCCAGCGCCGGATTGGTGACGATCACCGTGGATCGGGAGTCTAGGTGGCGCAGCTCTTCCACGGCGTTGAAGTTGAAGTAGATCTGGTTGGGAATGCGGTACCACATATGGGCCTGCGTCCTCCGCGCCACTCGCTTGATGTTCAGGTAGTGAGAGAGATTGACATTCTCGGTGGTGCTGTTGCCGCCGCCGGTGCCGCATCCGAAGCTGAAGCTGGGCACCATGTCGTTGTACACGCCACCCAGGGCCCCGATGGACCCCGGCGAGTTGAC
The DNA here is from genome assembly GCA_035543055.1 of Terriglobales bacterium. Lineage (NCBI taxonomy): Bacteria > Pseudomonadati > Acidobacteriota > Terriglobia > Terriglobales > Terriglobales bacterium. The sequence goes on from DATKKJ010000151.1 coordinate 3,453, forward strand.
GATGATGCGCCCGGCGTTGATCGCGTCCGCGAACCGGCCGATGATCTCGTCGTCGCGCGAGAACGCGACCGCGGTGTGGCCCAGCCCCCCCGAATGATTCACATCGACGCACACTCGCAGGGCTTCGTCCACGCTCCGGGCCCGGTAGACCGCGAGCACCGGGAACAGTTTCTCGACGGAGAGGGGATGGGCACGGCCCACCCCCCGGATGGGGGCGATCAGGACCTTGGTCTTCGGTCTCACGGCGATCCCGGCTACGTGGGCGATGGTGGCCGCATTCTGGCCGACCGCCATGGGCGCCATGGCGCCGGTCTGGGGATCGATGACCGCCCGCGCCAGCAGCTCCGCCTCCCGCTCATCGCAGATGTGCGCGCCCATGGCGGCAAACTTCTCGAGCGCCGCGTCGTAGATCTGGTCGTCGATCACCACCGTCTGCTCGGAGGCGCAGATGGTCCCGTTGTCGAAGGTCTTGGAGGTGATGATGTCCACCACCGCCATGTCGAGGTCGGCGGTCTTTTCCAGGTACACGGGGGTATTGCCCGCGCCCACCCCGAGCGCCGGCTTGCCCGAGCTGTAGGCGGCCCGTACCGCCCCCGGCCCGCCGGTGGCGTCGATCAGGCCGATATGCTTGTGCCGCATCAGGTAGGCATTGTCCTTGAGGGTGTGCGATTCCAGGCAGGTGAAGACGCCTTGGGGTGCGCCCGCCTTCACCGCGGCCTCGTGCATCACCCGCACCGCCTCAAAACAGCATCTCCAGGCGTTGGGGTGCGGACTGAAGACCACGGCGTTGCGCGTCTTAATGGCCATGATGCACTTGAACAGGACCGTCGAAGTCGGGTTGGTGATCGGGGTCAGCGACAGGACGACCCCGATCGGTTCCGCCACCTCCACCAGCCCCCGTTCCGGATACTCGTGGATCACGCCGACTGTGCGCTTGTCCCTGACGTAATTGAAGACGAACTCCGTGGCCACCATGTTCTTGATGACCTTGTCTTCCAGGACCCCCAGCTTGGTTTCCTCGAACGCCAGCCGGGCCAGGTACTCGGCTTTCCCCAGCCCCGCCAGGACCATCTGCCGGACGATGCGGTCCACGTCCGCCTGGGTGTATTGGGTGAACACGGCGGCGGCGCGCCGGGCCTGACTGACCAGGGATTCCAGGTAGGCAACGCGCTCTTCGCTGAGACGAGGGACAGTGTCGTTCATGCGGGCTCCGGTTCAGGACCTCGCGCCAGAGGTTCATGAGAATCCAAACCCCGCCTGCAGGTCGGTGACGGCACTCACGTAGGGACGTGACCGCACCTTCGCGAAACGCCGCATCGACCGCCTAGGGCAGTGGCCTTGGGTCTGGGTTCGCAGGCCCGGCCCTCTTCTCCATGGCCCGAACGTGACCTTGGGCCGTGCCCCAGTGCATCGTCCCTGGTGCAACAGCTTTCGTAACTACCCTGTCCGGCCGGACATGCGTTTAACTTGCTCCAGCGGCTGGCGCTGCATCGGCCATCCGCCCCGGCATGAAGGGCAAGATCCTCATCGTTGACGACGACGAGTCCATCCGCGACGTGCTGACCGAATTGCTGCGCCGCGAGGGGTACGCGCTGGCGCTCGCCCAGGACGGCGAGGAGGCCCTGCGCGTCTTCCAGTCTTTCCAGCCCGACTTGGTCCTGCTCGACGTGGTCATGCCCCGCAAGAACGGCTTCGAGGTCTGCCGGCTGCTGAAGAACAATCCCGAGAGCCGCCTGGTGCCGGTGGTGCTGGTGACCGGCCTCTCCCAAGTCGAGGACCGGGTGCGCGGCCTGGAATGCGGCGCCGACGATCTGCTCATCAAGCCCTTCGACCGCACCGAACTGCTGGTCCGGGTGCGCTCGCTGCTGAGCATGAAGGCTTACACCGACGAGCTCGAGCAGGCTGCCGACGCCCTGTTCATGCTGGCTCGCGTGGTCGAAGGCAAGGACCCGTTCACCGAAGGGCACTGCGACCGCGTCGCTAATTACGCCGTCCGCCTGGGCCAGCGCATCGGCTGCAACGAGGAGGAGCTCAGCGCCCTGCGCATCGGCGGGGTGCTGCACGACATCGGCAAGATCGTGGTCCCCGAGGCCGTCCTGCTCAAGCACGGACAGCTCTCGGACGACGAATGGCAGCTCGTCCGCCAGCACCCCGTGGTCGGCGAACAGTTGTGCGCCCCGCTGGCCTCGCTGCGCCCGGTGCTGCCTATCATCCGCCACCACCACGAGCGCTTCGATGGCTCCGGCTACCCCGACGGCCTGAAAGGCGCGAAGATCCCCCTGGTTGCCCGCGTCTTCCAGGTCGCCGACATCTACGACGCCCTCACCACCGCGCGCCCCTACAAGTCCGCCCTCAGCCGCTCCCAGGCCATGGAAATCATGCAGGAGAACGTCAACCAGGGTCTCCTCGACCCCTCCTTGCTCGCCCAGTTCCGCCAGGTGCTGAACAGCCCGCCGACCGCGACCCAGCAGCCCGGCAACGCCTGATCCGCCGCCTCTTGGCTTTCCCGGCCGCTTGCGCTACAATAATGGTGCGTTTGGTTCGAACGTAAGTTGTACCTGCCGAAACAAGCTTCAAGCCTGCCTCGCGGTACCTTCCGGTTCAACTCAGCGTAAAAAAATAGAAGAAGAGGAATCTGCAACACCATGGAACAAGGAACAGTAAAGTGGTTCAACGACGCCAAAGGTTATGGGTTTATCAGCCGTCAGAACGGTGAAGATGTCTTCGTGCACTTCTCCGCCATCCAGGCACAGGGCTTCCGCAGCCTGCAGGAAGGCCAGGCGGTCGAGTTCAACGTCGTGAAGGGACCCAAGGGCTGGCAGGCCGAGAACGTTCGTCCTCTGTAATCCGCAGAGTTCGCCACACCGGAAAGGGCGGTCACAGGCCGCCCTTCCTTTTTGCAAGCAGTAGCTAGTAGCTGGTAGTTAGTAGCTAGGCGACCCGGAGTGGCCGCTTCTGTGCTCCACGGCTCTTAGCTGAACCCGTAATTCCTGATTACCAGCTACCAGCTACTAGCTACCCATGAGCATCCGCAACATCGCGATTATTGCGCACGTCGACCACGGCAAGACCACCCTGGTGGACGCCATGCTCCGCCAGAGCGGCACCTTCCGCGCCAACGAGCAGGTCATGGACCGGGTGATGGACTCCAACGAACTGGAGCGGGAGCGCGGCATCACCATCCTGGCCAAGAACACCGCCATCTTTTGCCGCGACGTCAAGATCAACATCGTGGACACTCCCGGCCACTCCGATTTCGGCGGGGAAGTGGAGCGCGCCCTGAAGATGGTGGACGGGGTCATGCTCCTGGTGGACGCCAGCGAAGGCCCTCTGCCCCAGACCCGCTACGTGCTGGGCAAGGCGCTGGAGGCTAAGCTCCCGCCCATCGTGGTCATCAACAAGATCGACCGCGCCGACGCCCGCCCCCAGGAAGTCCTCAACGAGATCTACGACCTGTTCATCGACCTCGACGCCGAGGAAGAGCAACTCGCGTTTCCCGTGCTCTACACCAACGCCAAGGCGGGCACCACCTCGACCGAGATGGACAAGCCGGGTGAAGACTTGCAGCCGCTCTTCGATGCCATTCTCGAAACCATCCCTGAACCGAAGGGGGCGGTGGCGGGACCCCTGCAGGTGCTGGTGGCCAACCTCGACTACAGCGATTATCTGGGACGCCTGGCCATCGCCCGCGTCTTCAACGGCACCCTGCGCACCGGAGAAGAGGTCGGCATCGCCCACGAGGGCTCGCTGCAGAAGACCAGGATCACCAAGCTCTTCAGCTTCCGCGGCCTGAAGCGCACCGACATCACCGAGACCGAGCTGGGCGACATCGTGGCCGTGGCCGGCGTCGAGGGCATCGCCATCGGCGACACCATCACCGGCGCCGAGGAGCCCGCGCCCCTGCCGCGCATCGTCATCGACGAACCCACCATCGCCATGCAGTTCACCATCAACACCTCGCCCTTCTCCGGGCGCGACGGCCAGTACGTCACCTCGCGCAACCTGCGCGAGCGCCTCGACAAGGAGCTGCTCACCAACGTCTCCCTGCGCGTCGAGGAGACCGGCAGCATGGACACCTTCAAAGTCATGGGCCGTGGCGAACTGCAGCTTGCCATCCTCATCGAGACCATGCGCCGCGAAGGCTACGAGCTGATGGTGGGCAAACCCGAGATCGTCACCCGCACGGTGGACGGCAAGCTCATGGAGCCGGTGGAAAAGCTCACCATCGACGTGCCCGAGATGTACGTGGGCGTGGTCATCGAGAAGCTGGGCTCGCGCAAGGGACAACTGGTGAAGATGCACAACCACGGCTACGGCCGCGTGCGCCTGGAATTCGACGTTCCCAGCCGCGGGCTCATCGGCATCCGCAGCGAGCTGCTCACCGACACCCGCGGCACCGCGGTCATGAATTCGCTCTTCGGCGGATACATCGAGTGGCTGGGGGAGATCCCGCACCGGCCCACCGGCGCCTTGGTCGCCGATCGACCCGGCGCCACGACTGCCTACGCGCTCTGGGGTTTGCAGGAGCGCGGCGAGCTGTTCGTCGGCCCCGGGGTCGAGGTCTACGAAGGAATGGTCATCGGCGAGAACGCCAAGGAAGCCGACCTCGACGTCAACTGCGTGCGCGAGAAGAAGCTCACCAACATGCGCGCCTCCACTGCCGACGAGGCCATCCGCCTGGTGCCCCACAAGGAACTCAACCTGGAGCAGGCCATCGAGTTCATCGCCGACGACGAGTTCGT
>DATKKJ010000152.1 GCA_035543055.1 Terriglobales bacterium
AAGTCGTGGCAGCCAACCTGCCGCCGACGTTGGCGGAGACACTGCCCAACGTCCCCGGCGTGAACGAGGGGAAACCGCTGGCCGTCATCTGTTCCGGCTCCACCTGCCGCCCTCCGATCTACGGCGCCGATGAGCTGACCAAGGCGCTGCGGGAAACGACAAAGTCTTAGATCCGCGTTCCTTCACGGCGCTGAATTTCGTTGACTCTTTCACTGCGCCTGCCGCAGACTTCCTGCCCACCTGGGAGGGACCATGGCACGAGTGACGCAGTTGCTGGTGCTGGCGGAGCACAAGCCGGGGACGCTGGCGCGCATCTGTTCGGAACTGGCGAAGGTCGCGGTCAACATCACGGCCATCATGGCGGCGCACGACCAGCCGGGCGGCATCCGCCTGCTAGCCACGCCTCTGCCCACCGCGCGGCGCGTGCTCGATGGCATGGGCATCCGCTACAAGGAAGAGGAAGGGATCGCGGTGCGGCTCAGCGACCGGCCTGGCGCCCTGGGAAAAGTGACGCGCAAGCTGGGCGATGCCGGGGTGAACATCGAGTACGCCTACGGCTCGATCGTCAAAGGCGAGAACCGGGCGCTGATCGTGCTCGGGGTGTCGGACGTCGCCAAGGCGGAGAAGCTGGTCTAGTACACCTTATCGAGCAGCTCGATCACGTGCTTCACTTCCATCGGCAGCTTGCGCTGCGCGACTCCCGCGCGGAGCTGCAGCATGCAGCCGACGTTGGCGGTGGCGATGACTTCGGCGCGCGTCTCCGCGACATCGTCCATCTTGACCGCCAGCACCTGCGACGCCAGCTCCGGCTGCTCCACGTTGTAGGTGCCGGCGCTGCCGCAGCACCAGTCGGGATGCCGCATCTCGATCAATTCCGCCCCGGCCGCCTCCAAGAGCTCGCGCGGTGCGCTGCGGATCCTCTGCCCGTGCGCCAGGTGGCACGGATCCTGGTAGGTGACTCTCTTGTCCAGCTTGAAGCGGGGCGACCGCAGGCCGATGGCAGCCAGGTACTCGGTGACGTCCTTTGTCTTGGTGACAAACTCCCGGGCCTTGGCGGCGTAGGCTGAGTCTTCCGCGAGCAGGTCGGCGTACTCCTTGAGGGTGGCGCCGCAGCCGGCCGCGTTGGTGACGATGGCGTCGAAATCGCCGGCCAGGAAGATATCGAGGTTGCGGCGGGCGTTGTAGCGCGCCTCGTCCAGATAGCCGCCGTGCGCCTGGAGCGCGCCGCAGCAGCGCTGTCCCTTGGGGACATGGACCTCGACCCCGTTCTGGTTGAGGACACGGATGGTCGCGCGGTTCAGCTCGGAGAAGGCGACGCTGGCGATGCATCCGGCGAGCAGCGCGACCCGCCCGCGGCGCTCCCCGATGGCCGGGAACAGCATGCCGAACTCGCTGAAGAAGAAATCGTCGTCGATGCGCGGGGCCAGGCGCTCGATCTCGTCCAGGCCGAGCAACTTCAGCGCGCCGCTGGTGCGCGCCAGCTTCTGCAATCCGGAACGCTGGTAGAAGCGCAGCAGCTTGGCGGCGCGCGAAAGCTTGCCGTTGTTGCGCAGCAACCGGGTGTAGAAATAGTCGCGGAGGACCCTCGACAGCCACGGGCGCCGATAGTTGCGTTCGATCTCGGTACGGGCGCGTTCAAGGATGAGCCCGTAGTGGACGCCCGAGGGACAGGCGGTCTCGCAGGCGCGGCAGCCCAGGCAGCGATCGAGGTGGGTGACGAAGGAATCGCCGATGGCTAGGCGGCCCTCATCGGCGAGCAGGACCTGGTAGATGCGGCCGCGGGGAGAATCCATCTCGGTGCCCAGGAGGCGGTAGGTCGGGCAGTGGTTCAGGCACAGCCCGCAATGGATGCACTGCGAGTACAGCTCCCAGGTAGGACGGTCCGGCGAGGTGAACTGGGAATGCTTCTCGGCTGTCTGGGGGCGGTCCACCGCGGGCGCACTCAAAGCATGAACCTCCCGCGATTGAGGATGCCGGCCGGATCGAGCGCCTGCTTGATGGTGCGCATCAGTCCGAGATCGGTCGGGGTGTCACCCCAGACACTGAAGTGGCGTTTGGCTTCGATGGGGCAGCGAACCACGACGGCGGAGCTGTCACGCGTGAGGCCGGCCCGTAATGCGGAGGCGGCATTCACATACTGCACGGCCGCGGGTGGATCGACGGCCAGGGGGATGAAGGCCAGCACCAGCGACCCGGCCATGCAGCGGCCCAGCAGGGCGGGCAGGAAGTTGTTCTCGATCCCGGCACGGTCGGCGGCGGCCAGCGCGGCCCCCAGAGATTCCGGCGGGACACTCAGGCTGAGGACCATGGCGTTGTGGTGGCGCTTCCGCACGGTCTCGGAGAAATCCGAGACGGCGCCCCACAACTTCTCTTCCTCGGCGCCCTCGAAATCGCCGACGATGTAGTGACCGAGTTCGTTGCGGTAGCGGGCCAGTACCGCATCGCTGCCGGCGGCACGCAGCAGCAGCCGCCAGTTCTGCGACTGCATCCCGGGAACGTACTCGGAGGCCCGTGGCGAAAGCAGGTCGGCAGCCATGAAGGGGAGCGGTGACCGCATCAGGCGATCGCGGAACTGGATGGCGCCGCCGCTGAGCAGGAAGTCGCAGACGTAGGTACGGGTCTGGCGCGGCCGCGGAAACACCTTGAAGCTCGCGCCCACGATCACGCCCAGCGTCCCCCAGCTGCCGATCATGAGCTTCATCAGGTCGTAGCCGGCCACGTTCTTCACCACCCGCCCGCCACCGCGACCGACCTTGCCGTCGCCGGTCACGAACTTGATGCCGATGCAGGACTCGCGCAGTCCGCCGTACCCGTGCTTGAGGGGGCCGGACGAGGCGGCAGCCATGGCCCCGCCGATGGTGTGCTCGGACGCCTGGGGCGGGTCCAGCGGGAGAAGCTGGTGATGCTCGCCCAGGGCACAGAAGATCGCTCCCAAGCGGGTCCCGGCAGCCATGCCGACGGTGAGATCGCCGGGGTCGTAGTGCTCGATTCCCTGCAGACGGTCCGTCCTGAGCACCAAGTCCACGCGCTCGGGAGTGAAGCCGACCCCCTGTTGGTGAAACGCTCCTGCGGGAACGGTCGCCCACCCGCGAGCGGAGGCCAGACTCAGGACGGCGGCGACTTCCTCAACCGATCCGGGCGCGACCACCGCCGCCGGCAGCACGCCGTCCACCGAGGACGTGGACAGCTCCGCCGGGTCGTCGAATACACGCCCATCGCCGACCAGAGCAGTGAGCTCCGTGCGCATGGTGGCGACAGGCGTGGCCGAGCTCACGGGTGCGCTCCCCTCGGCCTGGCGCGGGCGACGTTGATCTCGCCGCAGCCCAGCGTGGTGGGCAGGATCTTCCCGGGATTCAGCACGGCGCTGGGATTGATGGCCCGGCGCAGGCGCTCCATGACCTCGAGCTCGTCGGGCGAGAACATCATCGGCATCATGTTCTGCTTCTCCAGGCCGACGCCGTGCTCGCCGGTGATGGAGCCGCCGAGTTCGACGCACCACTGCAAGATCTCCTGGCTGATGCGGTGCACCTGCTCCACCTGCTCGGGGTCGCGCAGGTCGTAGAGGATGACGGGGTGCAGGTTGCCGTCGCCGGCGTGGAAGACGTTGCCGATGTGGACGCCGTACTTCTTCCCGACCTCGTCGATGTAGCGCAGGGTGGCGGGGATCCGGGTACGAGGCACCACGCCGTCCTGGGTGTAATAAGAATTGGCGAGCCGTCCGATGGCGGCGAAGGCGTTCTTGCGTCCCGCCCAGAGCAGTTGCCGCTCCGTTTCGTTGCGGGCGATGCGGACCTCGCGGGCGTTCTGCCGGCGGCAGATCTCAGTGACCGCGGCCTGCTGCTCGGGGATGGACTCGCGCAGCCCTTCCACCTCGATCAACAGCACGGCGCCGGAATCCATCGGATAGCCGGCGTGGGTGGCTTCTTCGACCGTGCGCAGCGTCCAGCCATCCAGCATCTCGAGCGCGGTGGGAGTGATACCCCCGGCGGTGAGCGCCACCACGGTGTTGGCGGCGTCGTCCACGGTGTTGAAGATGGCAAGCATGGTCGAAACCGCTTCGGAGATGCGGCTTAGCTTGACCGTAACTGCGGTGACGATGCCCAGCGTGCCTTCGGTGCCGACAAAGAAGCCGGTGAGATCGTATCCGGCGGAATCGGCGGCTTTGCCGCCCAGACGGGCGACATGGCCGTCGGCCAGCACTACCTCCATCCCGGTCACGTGATTCACAGTCACGCCATAAGCGAGGGTGTGCGGCCCGCCGGAGTTGGCGGCTACGTTGCCGCCGATGGTGCAGGCCCGCTGGCTGGAGGGATCGGGCGCGAAGTAGAAGCCTTCGGGGTTGACCGCCGCGCTCAGGTCGAGGTTCACCACACCGGGTTGCACCACGGCCCGCAGGTTCATCAGGTCGAGCTCGAGGATGCGGTTCATCCGCGAGAAGACCATGACGATGCCACAGTCGCGCGAGATGGAGCCTCCGCTCAGCCCGGTGCCCGCGCCCCGGGGCACGATCGAGACCTGGGCCTCGCGCGCCGCCTTCACCACTGCGACGACGTGTTCAGTGGTCTGCGGGAAGACGACCAGGCCGGGCGTGGCCTTCGCCACCCCAGCGTCGTACTCGTAGAGCATGAGGTCTTCCGGGCGGTCGAGGACGGCGTCACGGCCGAGGGTCTTGCGAAGCTGTCTGGCGATAGCCGAGAGGCGCATGGGTGGAATGCGCCATTCTATTCTTTTTTGCTACATCCCGAGCAGAGCGAGGGAGCCCTCCCTCATGACACATTTCGGGGTAGCAATAGGGCCCCTCACTTCGTTCGGGATGTTATCGACCAGCGGCTACGAGGAGTGGATGTACGCCTTGAGGTGGCGCGCTTCCTCTTCTTTTTCCTGGACTTCGTGGGCCAGGACGTCACGCAGCGAAATCAGCCCCCAGAGAGCGTTGTCCTGGCAGATGGGGAGGTGGCGGCAGTTGTGGTCGCGCATCAGCACCATGCACTCCTCGACGGTGCTCTCCGGCGTGACCGTGGCCGGATCCTTGGTCATGATGTCGGAAACCTTGGTAGTGCGGGGATCGCGGCCCTCGGCGACCACGCGCTTCATGATGTCGCGCTCGGAGAAGATGCCGACCAGCTTCTTGTCGTGCAGGACGGGCACGGCGCCGATGTTGTGCTCGACCAGGAACTTGGCTACTTCGAGCACAGTCACGTTGTCCTGCACGGTATAGGTCTGGCGGTTCTTGATGAGGTCTTTGACCTTGGCCACGAGTTCCCTCCTGACGCGCTTGCAATTGTGATACTGACAGAAGTGGAGCGGCTCCGGACAAAAGCCGCTCCCTCCTGATCAGTTCAGTCCGAAAGAATCCAGGATCTTGTTCTGCGGATCGACCAGCATGACCTGGTTCCCGTACACCACCCGGCTGAAGCCTTTGGGGAGAGCGGGAAGGCTGTTCTCGCAGACCTGGGGCATCGGTTGCACCTTCTTCTGCAGGCCCGGAGGCAACGTTCCGCCCTTCTCCAGTTGGCGCTCCAGTCCGGGGGGCAGGCTCTCCCGCTTGGCCAGCCCGGGCGGCAGCTCGGAGGCGTGTTCGATGAAGCAGCTCTGGATGGCACGCCGGTCGGCCGAGCTGAAGCCAGTGGGGACAGCAGCCGTCTCATTGAACTCCCTCATTGAGTTCCTGGAAGCCGCTGCCTGGGCGGAAGTGGTGGCCGCGGTTCCCGCCGTGGAACTGGTGACCGTCCAAGCCAGGATGGCTTCCGACTCGACGATCGCTTCCTTCTTGCCCGTGGCCGCCGCCACGCCGGTGCCGGCCGCGGCGCCTACGCCGGCTCCGATGGCCGCCCCTTTGCCGCCGCCCGCGATGGCGCCAATGATCGCGCCCGCGGCGGCTCCCCCACCGATCTTGGTGACGTTGCTCTTGGTATGCGATTGGCCCTTGATCTCAAAGGGCTCCGTCTTCAGATTCGTAGTGTGGCTGGCGTCCGACACCGAGGTGAGGGCCAGGACCAGGACGCCAGGGTCACTGAGGCGCCCGGAGCCTTTCGCGCTGACGACCTTGCCGGCGACGTCGGCTCCCTTAGCGTAGAGGGTCTTGCCATTGACCACGACCGGCTCCGACAAAGTCCCGTGAAAAATCTGTCCCGCCGTGGACTTGCCGCTGGAGAGATTATCAATCACCCGCACCTGCAGCACGGTTCCGGCAGGGATGGTGGGAGAAGGAGTGTATGAAGATTTCTTGGTCTGGGCAGTCGCGCTGAGAACCACCAGCAGGCTGACGGCGATGAGACATCCATACCGTTTCATGGGGAACTCCTGAGTCTTGGCATTCACATCCCTGGAATGGAAGACCTACTGGGGCGCATCGTACTCCGGAGAAGCGGCATAGTACAAGAGCACGCATTCGCCGCTTCACTCCGGCGAGCCGCCACGCTCCATGAAGATGAAATACGACGAAGACCACAAGCGGGTGGGGATGCTGCCGCGCGGCCGCGCGGTGATGACCACGTTGTAGTCGTCGGTGACTTGCAGGTCGTCGAGCACGGAGCGCCCTTCCTCCGGCTGCACCAGCGCCAGGTAGAGGAGGAACGCGTACACGTCGCTGTGGGCCAGACCGGGGGCCGCGAAGGAAAGGTCGGTGGGCTCGGCGTTGAAATGCCAGGCCAGCGAAGCGGCCAGTGCGACCGCGGACTCGAAGGCTCTCTCCGGCACGACCCCCGGGCTGGGATTGTCGAAGACGATGCGCAGCTTGCGCTCGTCCTCGCGGGTGAACTCGCGCACCTTCAGCGTCCGCGACTTCGCGGTCGCCTTCCAATCCACGTGGCGAGCGGAGTCCTCGGGCATGTGATCGCGGATACGGTACAGGTCGTGGCCCCGCCCGCGCACGAAGGCCTCGAATTCGCCGGTGATCATGGGCAGGACTTCAAAGAACTCGTCCGTGGGCTCGACCGACGGGTAGACGATCACCTCGCGGGTGAGCGGGATCCGGCGGGTCTTGGTGAGGAAGGCGAAGGGAAATCGGGTCGAGACGCCGAACCCGTCCTGCCGGTACCGGCCCCGGCGGTCGAACTTGAGCTGGACATCGGCGGTGATGGCGGACTTAGCCGGCAGGAACGGAAAGTACACCGATCCCGTGAAGATGGAGGACTCCGGCGGGGTGAGGGTCACCAGTTGCAGCCACAGGTCGGGCCAGCGGACCCATTGTCGCTCAGGCGGGCGATTCGGCGGAAAGGCAAAGACCGACCGCCGCCAGCGCCAGTGCCGTTCGCCCTGCTGCTTTGGGGGCACGACGCTGACCGAGAAGGAAGGCAATCGACGGCGGGTATTGCGCAAGGTCAGCCGCGCCGTGACGTTGCTTCCGGCAAAAAGATGCTCGGGCACGGAAGCGTCCAGTCCCAGGGAGCGCAGCACCCCGGCCGAAGCGACCCCGGAGACCAGGATGGCAGCCAGCATGGCGGAGACGATGATGAACAGCAGGTTGTTCCCGGTATTCAAGGCGGCGACGCCGATCACCAGCACCA
>DATKKJ010000153.1 GCA_035543055.1 Terriglobales bacterium
ACTGGTGTCGCTGCAACTCTTCACGACCGTCATCCCCCTGATCATCATCGGGTTCGGGTATTTCTCGGGGTTCGCGGCCAACGCCAGCGTGGGCGACCTGCTGATCCGCCAATTCGGCCTCCTCCCTCCTCTCGACGACCGCGTCCGCGAGGCGTTCGGGCCGGCCTCGGCGTTTCATTCCAGATGGACCTTCGTCGGCGTCGCCGGATTCCTGATGATGGGAATCCCGATGTCGATCAAGGTTGCCGGGATGTTCGCCCGGGCATGGCGCCGCCAGCAGTTCGGGATGGCGGAAAAACTGGCGCGTGGGGCCATCTGGTTCGCGTTGTACCTGGGAACCATGACCGCGCGCGAGCAAATCGGTTTCGGCGGCCAGCAGAGTGCCGGAACCCACGCCGCGCTCCTGGTGGTCGCACTGATCCCGCAGTGGGCTTTCTGGTCGCTCACGCCGGCTCTGCTCGTGCGAGACGGTGGGCGGGGGTGGAGATACCTCCTGCTCGCTGGCTCGGCGGGGGTCGTGATCGACGGGATCATTCTCGAGCTTGCCGCCCGGGCGGCTTTCCCGACGCTACTCGAGGGGTGGACCGGGTTTGGCCCGATGGGCGTCGCGATGATGCTGATGACCTGGTGCGGGGTCGCCGCGAGCGCCTGGGTGATCATCGCGTGCCTGGGCGCGATCCTGTGGGAACGAAGCGCGCCCGCCCGAATCGTCGTCGAGTTCCAGGTCGCCACACCGGAGCCCGTGGCCGCGACCTCGGGAGCAACAGACCCTGCAAGCGAGGAGAGCGCATGAGCGGCGGCAACCAGGCTCCCGGCGACCCGCGCGTGAGCATGGCCCAGGCGCCAACGGGCATGGCCGGCTTCCGTACCAAACTGGCTTTGGACCGGACGACACTCGCCTGGATACGGACGAGCCTGGCCATGGCGACCTTCGGCTTCGGCATGGTGGGGTTCTTCCGCTCCCTCCGTGAAGAGGACCCCACGGCAGAGGCCGTCCGATTGCATCAGGCCGCGATCCGCTTCGGAACGGGGCTGGTCGTGGTCGGCGTCTGTGCCATGGCGCTCGCGGCGCTGTCCCACTGGTTCACACTGCGCAGGCTGAGGAGAGGAGACTCTCTCGAGCTGACGAGGTGGCCGTTGGCGATCGCGCTGGCCCTCCTGCTCGCCATCGCGTTCCTTGCGGGTCTATGGGACTTGCTCAAGCGATGAGAAGCCACCAAGACGACGCGGGGATGCACTGACCGATCCACGCGTTGCAGATAGGAGAGAGAGATGACGATCGATATGAAACCGCACATCCCTGTCGCCGCACTCGCCGGGGCGCTGGTCCTCTCGGCGACAGCGGCCTTGGCCGCCGGCCCTCTGCCGTCGTGGAACGATGGCCCGGCAAAACAGTCCATCTTCACCTTCGTGGAAAGGGTGACGAAGCCCGGCTCTCAGGATTTCGTCCCCGTGCCGGAGCGCATCGCCGTGTTCGACAACGACGGGACGCTCTGGTGCGAGAAGCCGTTGCCCGTGCAACTGTTTTTCGTGCTGGACCGGGTGAAGGCGCTCGCGCCGCAGCATCCCGAGTGGAAGACCCAGGAGCCGTTCGCCTCGATCCTGAAAGGCGACTTGAAGACCGCAGCGGCCGGCGGCGAACGCGCGCTCGTGGAACTGATCATGGCCACGCACACGGGCAACACGAGCGAGGAGTTTGAGCAGATTGTGAAGGACTGGATCGCCACAGCGAAGCATCCGACGACCGGGAAGCACTTCACCGACATGGCCTACCAGCCCATGCTGGAGGTCCTCGCCTACCTGCGCGCGAACGGCTTCAAGCCCTTCATCGTCTCCGGCGGCGGCATCGAGTTCATGCGCCCGTGGGCGGAACAGGTGTACGGCATCCCGGCGGAGCAGGTGGTCGGCAGCAGCGTGAAGACGAAGTTCGAGCTGCGCGACGGCCAGCCTGTGCTCGTGCGCCTGCCGGAAATAAACTTCAACGACGACAAAGGCGGCAAGCCCGTCGGCATAAACGAGCACATCGGCCGCCGGCCCATCGCTGCGTTTGGCAATTCCGACGGCGACCTGCAAATGCTCCAGTGGACCGCCGCCGGGCCCGGCGCGCGCTTCTGCCTCTACGTCCACCACGACGACGCCGGGCGTGAATACGCCTACGACCGCAAGGATGGCCTGGCCCGACTCGATCAGGGGCTCGACGAGGCCGCCGCGAAGGGCTGGACCGTCGCCAGCATGAAGAACGACTGGAAGACCGTGTTCCCCGCCCCAGACTCCGAGGTCACCGCGATCGACATCCTGCTGGAGCCGGACGCCACGATGCTCAAGCACGCCGAGGCCAACAACGCCCGGCTGCTCGAGGTCTACCCGCAGGGCTTCGCCCTGGATGCCGCGCACCGTCCGCACATCACGATGCTCCAGTGTTTCGTCCGCACGGCCGACCTCGACCAGGTGTATGTAATCGCAGGCAAGGTCATCGCCTGCTCCAATGTGAGCGGCATGAAGCTCGAGGCGTTCAAGTACTACTACGCCCCAGCCGGCGCGACGGGCGTCGCAGGCATCTGCGCCAGGCCGACGCCGGAGCTCCTCAAGCTGCAAGAGGACATCATCGCCGCCGTGGAGCCATTCATGGTGGAGCGCGGCCCCATCGGCGCGTTCACCGCCCCGCACGGCGATTCCGCCCTCGACGCGATGATGATTGCGTACGTGGCGGCGTACGTCTCGAAGTACGCGGGTGAGCACTTCAATCCGCATGTCTCGACCGGCGCCGCCCTCAAGGAATACCTCGACCGGATGATGGCCGAGCCGTTCGAGCCGTTCACGTTCTCGCCAGCGGGCGCGGCTGTCTACCAACTCGGCCCGTTCGGCACAGCGGCGAGAAAGCTCAAGGGTTGGGACCTGAAGCCATGATGAGAAGCGAAGAGACTGGATCCGCCTCGGGTCGCCGCCGTCTCGCACGGTCAGCGACCTATTTCACCACCCCCGCTTCCTCGGTGGAGGCTCGTATGGCGGCGGGAAAGGCACTCCGCGCTAGGGTGTCCCACGAGCGCCACGGGGAATACGAACCGCCGGTGAAGCGGGAAGACCCCGTCGCGATCCTGGAAGAGCAGGCGAAGGCGCGGCTGCCTTCCCTGATCCCTATCCGGTACGCCCGGATGCTGGCAACCCCCTTCGCCTTCCTGAGAGGCTCCGCGGCCGTGATGGCGGCGGATCTCTCGCGCACTCCCGTGACGGGTCTGAAAGTCCAGGCCTGCGGGGATATGCACGTGGCCAACTTCGGTGTCTTCGCATCGGCCGAGCGCAACCTCGTCTTCGGCATCAACGATTTCGACGAAACCCTGCCCGGGCCATGGGAATGGGACCTCAAGCGCCTGGCCGCCAGCGCCGTGGTGGCGTGTCGGGTCCTGGGAGGGGACAGGACCCTCTGCGAGGAGGCGGCGCGCGCCGCCGTCCGGAGCTACCGGAAGCGGATGAGAGAATTCGCTTTCATGGGGCACCGGGACGTCTGGTACTCCCGTATCGGCGAGCAAGACATCCTCGCGGGGCTGTCCCCGGGCGCGAGGGCACGGGCCGAATCGATCATGGCCAAAGCGGAGCGGTCGGGCAGCGTGCAGAAGCTCGGCAAGATGACCAAGATCGTGAATGGTGGGCCGCGCCTCGTGGAGGAGAAACCTCTCATCGTCCGTGAGACGCACATGCCCGACGGCAGGCCGGTCTTGGAGATGCTCGCCTCGACGCTGGACCGCTATCTCCAGTCCCTCCCGGAGGAGCGCCGGACCCTGCTGCTCCGGTACCGCGCCCTCGACGTGGCACGCAAGGTCGTGGGCGTGGGGAGCGTCGGCACCCGCTGCTGGCTGCTCCTGATGAGAGGGAACGGTCCCGAAGACCTCCTCTTCCTCCAGTACAAGGAGGCCCAGCGCTCGGTCCTGGCTCCCTACTCGAAGACCCCCGCCTGGGAGTGCGAGGGCAGGCGCGTCGTAGTCGGCCAGCGGCTCATCCAGGGCGCTCCGGACATCTTCCTGGGCTGGGGGATCAACCTGGAGGGGATCCATTTCTACATGCGGCAACTCAGGGACATGAAGGGCGGCTACGATTTCGACCCGACCAAGGTGCGGGTGAGGAACTTCCCCCAATACTGCAAGTTGTGCGGATGGGCGCTTGCTCTGGCGCACGCCAAATCGGGCGACCCCGCCCTCATCGCGGGCTACCTCGGCAAGAGCGACCGCATGGACGAAGCCGTCACGCGCTTCGCCTTCGCCTATGCCAGGCAGAACGAGCGCGACTGCGAAGCCTTCGCCAAGGCGGCCAAGGCGAAGCGGATCCAAGCGGCAGAAACGGCGTGACGGAGGTGATTTTGTGGGATGGCAGGCCGTCTTCACAACAGCGACGGTGCTAGCTGCCGCATCGGGGTGTTTCCGCAAACCCGGCGGCTTGTGACGGGCTCGGCGTGAACTTGCGGTCGTATGTAGCCTGCGGGACAAACCCGGACTCCAAGGGGACCCGGAGGTGCGACGGAAATGCGGAAGGGAGCTGAACATGAAGACCACACGACACCTCCTCGCCGCCGCGCTGGTCGCGGCGCAGGTGCTGCGGCTCGAGCTGGATGATGCGGTCGGCTTGACCGCCGTGGGTGGAGGCCCTCATGTCGGAGCCTGAATCGGCAGGAGATGGACCCATGGGGACCACCCGCCGGCTTGGAAGCGCGCTGATTGGACTCCTGCACACGCGGGCCGAGTTGTTCAAGGTCGAGTTGCAGGAGGAGAAGCTTCGGGCCATCCGCTTTGTGGTGTGGGTCTGTGCGGCCGTCGCGATCGGCGCCGGGGGCATCCTGGTCGCCGTTGGCGGGCTCGCACTATTCCTGTGGGAAGTGGCCGGTTATTGGGGCCTCATCGGCCTCGCCGCCGGTGCGATCGGGATGGCTGCGCTCATCCTGTGGATTGCATACCAACGCATGACCCATGGCCCCGCTCCCTTCGAGGCGACGGTGGCCGAATTCAGGAAGGACGCCGAATGTCTTCGCAAACGGGAATGAACGCCCTGGCTGCACGCAAGCGCCAGATCATCGAGCAATCCGAATCTCACCGCCAGACCATCGAAGGGGCGGGCCGACGCATTGCACAACGCGTGGGTCGGGCGCGGGGTTTCGTTAACCGGCAGCGGTGGTGGCTACTGGGGGTAGCTGCCGTCGGCGGACTCCTGCTCGCCCCGAGCTGGAGGGGATTCTCGAAAGCGCTACGTCTGGTTCCGGATCTGGTGCGTGCCAGGCGAGGAGCATGACCATTCGATAGCAGCACTCCTCGGGTGGCATCCGACGCCCTCGGATTGGTGTCATTCGCCGAGCACGAAAGATGGAGGCGCGGTGGCGATGCGAGAGGGACTTGAAGGGAAGTGGCGGAGCGGGGGGGCTGGGATGCCGCCATGCGTCGTCATCCTGATCTGCACCGTTGCGGCCCTTGCGGTTGGCTTGACA
>DATKKJ010000154.1 GCA_035543055.1 Terriglobales bacterium
GTTCTTCTCGTTCTTCTGGATGCAGGCCAGTCCCCGTCCCTGGCCGGGCTCGATGTTGGCGCAGAATTTCTGCAGGTCGTCCTTGCACTGGCTCGCGGCGAACTCGACGGCAGCGACTGCCTCCTTGAGCTGGAGGGAGGCGTCGTAAAGCGCGTAGATGCACTTGTCCGAAACCTTGTCCTCGAAGGCGTAGAGGCACGCGAGGATGCGCCCCTGACCCTGCGGCACGCCCTTGCAGAACGTGGTGAGCTCTTTGTTGCAGGCCTTCTTCAGGCTATCGACAAGGGGATCGGCGGCGTCGGCTCTCCCCGCGATGAGCAGCAGCGCTCCTACCACCATCGAACCAACGATCGTTTTGCGCATAACTTCTTCCCTTCTTTGGTAAAGGGCCCCCCGCCCTTCGGGAGGCCCGCCGTGTGATTCGGACGTCGCTTTTAGGCCGCAGCAGCGACGGTGGCGACTTTGCGTGCAGCGCTCGCCACGGAGACCGTCGTGAAGCCGTTGGAGATCATGCTGAACCCGGCCAAGGTTCCGACCACCCACAGGCTCGACGCGGGGAACTGCCGCCAGATCATCACGGCGAACAGGATGCTCAGGATGCCGCCGACCAGCATCCAGCCCCAGCCCTTTACCGGCTTCATGTGGAACGCCAGGATGACTCGCAGGATCCCGTCGACGAACAAAACGATCATAACCACCAGGGTGAGCGACTCGAGCCCGATACCCGGCCGCACCACGAAGTAGAAACCCGTCACCAGGAGAAGCAGGCCCCACATGAAAGTGAGAGCGCCGGCGCCAAAGGACTGCGCCTTGAACGCCCCCACGACCCGCGCGCCGCCCGCCACCATCAACATGAACCCGACCATCACCGTCACTGCAACCCCCGCGACGAATGGCGCCAGGATCCCCAGGACTCCGGCCACAATCTCTACGATGCCGAGAAAGACGAGCCAACCTGCGTTCTTCTTCGCTTGCTGTAGCCAACTTTGATCTGTCGCGTCCATGACAAATTCCTCCTTGCGAGGCGAGTATCACGGAAGGTTCAGCGAAAGGTCGCCCTTGTTGGGGCTGAAAGCGTCGCTTCGCAGCGCCACAGAGGATTCCGGCCAATCCCTCCTGTGGAGGCATCCGAGGGTAAGCAATTGCTTCCGGTGCGTCCGCGGCGCCGCTCGCCTCTAAAGAGCTCGCGTCGCCCTACCTGCGCCCAGTGGCAGCCAAGCTGCTGATCATTGGCGCGGTCTGGCGGCAGTTCTTCTGGCAACCGAGGTCCGTCATCGGTGTTGCGACCCCACCGGCCGGCGGGGCACCCTCGCCCTCGCCGCCCGGTCAATGGCCCTCACCTCCGCAAGAAACGCCTCCAGGGCCGGAGTCGACGCGCGTTCGCGCAGCCGGATGATGCCCGGCTCGGTCACGGCCCACGGTGCATCCACAGGCAGTGCCACGAACTGCCCAGCCTTCAGTTCGGCAGAGATGGCAGCCTCCGGCGCGGCGCCAAACCCGTCGGTGTCCCTCACGAAGGCGTTCATCAGAGCGATGGAATCCACTGTGATGGCGGGGATGAAGTCGCCGGTCAAGGGATCGATCCGCCCCTTGATCCCGGCCCGCTGGAGGAACGGGGCTAGGCGCGGCGGGACCGGGCCCATGACGAACGGGTACGGCGCGAGTTGCTTCAGGGACAACTTGGCCGCGCCGGAGAGCGGATGTCTCCGCCGGACGAAGAACCTGGCCACCTGCGCCGTGAGGGGCTCCACCACCAGCGCTGCGTCGCGATCCGCGCGCGCTACCCCGGTGATGCCGATGTCAAGCGTACCGGCCAGGACCTGTTGCGACACCAGCCGCCAGTCGGCATGGGCGACCCGAAGGTGCAGGCCTGGATACATTCGCGCGAGCCGGCCGACGGCGGGGACGACGAGCAGATCGTACGGGAAGAAACCCGCGCCGACTGACAGGGTTCCCGAGGCGAGATTGTTCATGCGGTCGATCTCGACCACGAGCGCGTCGAGGTTGTGAATCAGAGCGCCACCCCGGGACAGGATGAGCTGGCCGAAGACCGTCGGCACCGCGCCACTCTTGCCGCGCTCGAACAGCCGCACGCCGAGCGCCGTCTCCAGCACCTTGATGCTCTTGCTCAGGGCCGGCTGGCTCATGCCGAGCGCATGGGCGGCGCGGCCGAAAGAGCGGTACTGCCCGATGGCGGCCACGTGCTGGAGCTGTCGAATTTCTGGGAGCACGGAAGCATCATAGCTTGCGGATATGAGAACCCGGAAGAGTTTCGCCGCCGACCATGAATCGGCGCCTACTGCGTTCGCGGATGGGCTGACGGGCTGTTCGTCCAATGCGAATTGCGAAGGAGAAGTTCGTGGGACCAAGACAGCGTTCCATCCAGGCGCCGACTCTTCCCGCATGAAGCGCTCATGCGCCGCATCGGCAACGCGCATCCCTCGCAGCAAGAAGGAGAAGACTTCATGAGCCACCCCCGACTACGTTTCCTTCCCGTCCTTGCTTCCGCCTTCATCGTCGGGGCCTGTGCCCCCACGCTGGATGCCGACAAGGCAACCTTCTGCAAGGACCTGAACAGCTACGCGAGCGCGGTGAACACCCTGAATGGCCTGACCGCGGCCAGTACCGTTGACGACTACAAGAAGGCGCAGCGAGCCGTGAACGAGGCTGGCAACAAGCTGGACGCCTCGGCCAACAAGCTGAACCGAGCCGAGGGCAAGGCCGTGGCAGCCACGCAGAAGAGCTTCGAACGCGCGGTGAATGGGATTTCGAACACGGACACCATCGCCGCAGCCAACGAACAGATCCATACCGCCGCCGCCGCCGCGATCACGCAGTACCTGCAAATCACGCAGACGACGTGCACCTACGGCAACAGTCAGTAGGCCGCAGGGGCTGCGCTCCAACGAGTGGCTGTCGGTGATCCGCCAACGGGCGAACATCGTCCAACGGAGGTTGTGATGGCTGGGAAGAAGACTGCAAAGGC
>DATKKJ010000155.1 GCA_035543055.1 Terriglobales bacterium
AGTGTTCCTGCTGCCGTCCACCATGGCGCTCTACGCCGCGGTGAATGGGACGGCCTGGGACCTGCAGGACCTCCAGGACCTGGATGCCTTCCCCTCGCAACTCCTGGGCCCGGCGGTATCCGCCTTCTTCGTCGCCACCTCTCCCGTCCGTCTGGCCATCGCACTGCGGGCCGACGCGACTCACCCCATCGCACACGTCCCGCTCTTCGAGCTGGACTGTGCGCTGCTCCGCTAGAACTCCGGCCGATCGGACCCGTTAACGGCGATCCATCTCGCCATTCCATCCATTCTTAACGGCAGCTTGGCTGCAAGATCAGGAGACAGCAACATGGCACGTGCAGCGGAACAGGAAGTCATGGACATGGTGGTCCGATTGGTCTCCGATGACCACCTCGCGGTGGACTTCGAGCTGGGGCTTTGCCGCTTCTGCAATGCCCGCATCGAGTCCTGGGACCCGCGTGACCTGGAGAAACACCGGCCTGAATGCCCCTGGGATGGTGTCCGCAGGAGATTGGGACTGGCATGAGCCCACGGTGGAGGGACGCCGGACCGGCGTCCCTCCGCCGAACCGACAGCCAGGGGTAGGCCAGCCGTAGGCTAGGATAGTGGCGTGGCCGACCTGCTGCGGATCCACAACCTGAACGTCCACTTCGTCTCCCGTAATGGCCCGTTGCCGGCGGTGCGCGATGTCTCGTTCGACATCGGGAGCGGGGAATCGCTGGCCCTGGTGGGAGAATCGGGTTCCGGCAAATCGGTGACCGCGCTCTCCATCATGCGGCTGTTACCCCCGCAGGCCCGTCTCAGCGGGGAGATCCAATTCGACAAGCAGTCGCTGCTCACGCTCTCCGACCAGGAGATGCGCCCCTTCCGCGGCGCGCGCATCAGCATGATCTTCCAGGAGCCTATGACCGCGCTGAACCCTGTGATGCGGGCGGGGGAGCAGGTGGCGGAAGCAGTGCTGACCCACGGCCAGGGGCGGCAGGTCTCGAGGAAGGTGGCCTGGGAGCGCGCCGTCGAGGCGCTGGGCGACGTCGGCCTGCGCGATCCAGAGGGCAGCGCCCGCGCCTATCCCCACCAGCTTTCCGGCGGACAGCGGCAGCGGGTGATGATTGCCATGGCCATCGTCAACCGCCCCCAGTTGCTCATCGCCGATGAGCCCACCACCGCGCTCGATGTCACCGTGCAGGCGCAGATCGTCGGGCTGCTGCGCCAGCTGCGCCAGAGGTTCAACCTCTCGCTGCTGTTCATCTCCCACGACCTGGGCCTGGTGGCGCAACTGGTGGACCGGGTGGCGGTGATGTACGCCGGCTCGATCGTGGAACGCGGCTCGCTGCGCGACATCTTCCATCACCCCGTCCATCCCTACACCAAGGGCATGCTGGGGGCGGTGCCGACGCTGCGCACCGAGCGCGCACTGCCTTTGCGGACCATCGAGGGCGTGGTTCCCTCGGCCGCGGCCATGCCTCCGGGCTGTCCCTTCCAGCCGCGCTGCGAGTTGGCGCAGCCGCAGTGCAGCGACGGGCTGCCTCCTCTGCTGGAGGCCGGGCCCGGCCATGATGCTCGTTGCCCGGTGGTCATCGAACGCCAGTGACGGCCCGAAATGGTCCGGGTCGCTTAATCGGGCGACTTCGTCTATCATTCCGTGCTTCCCCCGAGTCTGAAAGGATACGGAGTGAGGCCGGCAGCTCGCGCATGCGCGTACTCCTGATCAGCGACATCCATTCGAACCTTGAAGGGCTGCAGGCGTGCCTGGCGGCGGCGCCCAGTTGCGACCTGGTGGTCAACCTGGGCGACATCGTCGGGTACGGCGCCAGTCCCAACGAGGTCACCGACGAGTCGCGCAAGCTGGGCGGGCTGTTCGTGCGCGGCAATCACGACAAGGCTTGCACCGGCATCATGGGCGTGGAGGCCTTCAACCCGGTCGCCGGCCTGGCTGCCTTGTGGACCAAGAAAGTCCTGACCCCGGAAAACCTGGAGTTCCTCAAAGACCTGCCCCACGGCCCCGTGCCGCTGGACGGCGTGGCCGATATCCAGCTGGTGCACGGCTCGCCCCTCGACGAGGACGAGTACATCATCGTGCTGCGCGACGCGGTCGAGCCGCTGATGCGCGCCACCGTCCCCCTGACCTTCTTCGGACACACCCACATCCAGTGCATGTTCTCAGTCAAAGCCGGCAGGCTGGAGATGATGCGTCCCATGTACCGCACCAAGGACGAAGTGGACGCTTATGAAGTGAAGCTGCAGAAGGGCGTGAAATACCTGGTGAACCCGGGTTCGGTGGGCCAGCCGCGCGACGGCGATCGCCGCGCCGGGTTCGCGGTCTTCGACACCGAGGATTACACCTTCACCTTCCGGCGCGTCCCCTACAACATCGAGGGGGCGCAGAAGCGCATCATGGAAGCCAAGCTGCCCGACCGCCTGGCCACCCGGCTGGCCGACGGCCGCTAGTCCGGACCCCCCGCTCTTACAAACCGCATTCCGCCCGAGGAAAGCTGTTCCCGGGCGGCCCTGTTGGCCAGCTTGTCGCAGCGGATGTTGTCGGCGTGGGTGGCGTGGCCGCGCACCCACTTCCAGGCGATCTCGTGGGCGCCGATCAGCGCGTCGAGCTGCTGCCAGAGTTCCTTATTGGCGATGGGGACGCGCCGCGAGCCTTCCTTGCGCGTCCAGTCGTGGGCTTTCCACCCTCGCAGCCACTGGGTGATGCCCTTCTGCACGTACTCGGAATCGGTGTTCAGGGTGACTGCGCACGGCTCCTGCAACGCGCTGAGCGCCTGAATGACCGCGGTCAGTTCCATGCGGTTGTTGGTGGTCTGCGGGTCGCAGCCGTACATTTCGGCGACCTGGCGGCCAAAGCGCAGCACGCAGGCCCAGCCCCCGGGCCCGGGATTGCCGATACAGGCGCCATCGGTCGTGATGGTCACGGCCTTCATCCGGCGATTACTTGCTGAGCTCTTTCTTGACCGTGTCGCTGACCAGCTTGCCGTCCACCCGCGCCCCGGCGAAACGGGCCATCACGTTCTTCATGACCGCGCCCATCTCCTTCATGGTCGGGGCGCCCATCTCGGCGATCACCGCCCGCACCGTGGAGACGATCTCCTCCTCGCCCGCGGCTTTTGGCAGATAGCCTTCGATGATGCGGATCTCGGCGCTCTCCTTGTCGGCCAGTTCCTGGCGCCCGCCCTTGGTGAACTGCTCGACCGAATCCTTGCGCTGCTTGATGAGCGTGTTGAGCACCGCCATGGCCTCGGTGTCGGTCAGGGGCTGGCGCTTCTCGATTTCCTTGTTCTTGAGCGCCGCCTTGACCATGCGCAGGGTGGAGAGCCGCAGCTCCTCCTTGGCCTTCATGGCAGCGACCATGTCCTTCTGGACCTGTTCCGGGATAGGCATGGCGGGAATTATAGATGGCAGGAGGCAGGAAGCAGGAGGCTGGGACCGGGGTGATTGCCTCCGCTGCACTCGCGGGGTATGATTCGCCCCAGTTCCCGGTCACTGCGCAGGATGGCGGCTAGCGACAGCGGGTCAGGAATAATCCCATGCTCCGTAAATCGCGTCTTTTTACTCCCGGCCCGACGCCCTTGCTGCCCGTCGCGGCCCAGGCCATGGCCTCGGCCGACATCCATCACCGGACAGCTGACTTCCGCGCCCTCTACCAGCGCGTGCTTTCCGACCTGCGGGTCTTTATCGGGACCGGCAATCCGGTCGTTCTGATGGCTTCCTCCGGCACCGGCGCCATGGAGGCGGCGGTCGCCAACCTGACCTCGCCCGGAGAAAAGGTGCTGGTGCTGACCGCGGGCAAGTTCGGAGAGCGCTGGCGCGCCCTGTGCAAGGCGTACGGATGCGACACGCAGCAGGTGACCGCCGAGTACGGCCAGGCCATCCCGCTGGAAGCGGTCCGCGGCAAGCTGACCCCGGAGATGCGCGTGGTGTTCGTGCAGGCGACGGAAAGCTCGACCGGCGCGCGCCATCCCATCGCGCAGATCGCCCGCCTGGCGCGCGAGAACGGGTCGCTGTTGGTGGTGGACGCCATCACCGGCCTGGGGACCACGGAATTGGACGTGGACGGCTGGGGCGTCGACGTCATCATCGGCGGCTCCCAGAAGGCGCTGATGATCCCTCCCGGGCTGGCCTATTGCGCGGTCAGCGAGCGCGCCTGGCAGGCCATGGAAAAGAGCAAGAACCCGCGCTTCTATTTCGACCTGCGCAAGGAGCGCGCTGCCGGGGAAAAGGGCGAGTCCGCCTTCACCCCCGCCATCGCCTTGGTGGCGGCGTTGGGGGCCGCGCTGGATTACATCCGGGCCGCGGGCAGCGGCGACCTGGCCGCCGGGCGTGATGCCCTGATCCACAACGCGGAAACCGCCGCCGGCATGACCCGC
Source organism: Terriglobales bacterium (assembly GCA_035543055.1). Lineage (NCBI taxonomy): Bacteria > Pseudomonadati > Acidobacteriota > Terriglobia > Terriglobales > Terriglobales bacterium. Next base: position 4,374 of record DATKKJ010000155.1, read on the forward strand.
GCCGCCGCCCGCGCCCTGGGTCTGCAGCTCTTCGCGCCCGACGCTCCCTCCAATGCACTCACCGCCGTCGTCCCCCCGGCCAATGTCGATTCCGGGGTGATCGTGAAGGACTTCCGTGAGCGCTTCGGGGCCGTGGTGGCCAACGGACAGGGGGAGATGAAGGGCAAGATCTTCCGCATCGCCCATATCGGCTACTACGACTATCTCGACACCATGGGCATCATCGGGGCGCTGGAGCACGTGATCGCCAAAGTGACTTCGCCCAAGCACGTGGAGTTCGGCGCCGCGCTGCGGGCCGCGCAGGAGGTCTACATCCGCGCCGCCACCTCGGCACAGTCGCTGGTCGCCAGTCGCTAGAGTCCCAAATCAGGCTTGGCCAGCGACTAGCGACCAACGACTAGCGACCCTGAGTTCGTTACGCGCTACAATTCTTTTCTTCAAATGAAGATCCTGATCGCCGAGAAGATCGCCCCCGCCGCCGTCGATCTGCTGAAGCAGGAGGCGCGCTGGACCGTGCTCACCCACGAGCAACTGGACGGCAAGCTGGCGCGCGAGCTGGAGAATGCCGACGCCCTCATCGTCCGCTCCGCCGTGCAGGCCGACGCCAAGCTGCTGGAGCACGCCAAGCAGTTGCGGGTCATCGGACGCGCCGGCGTGGGCGTGGACAACATCGACCTGGAAGCCGCCACCAAGAAGGGCATCGCGGTGATGAACACGCCCGGCGCCAATGCCGTCGCCGTCGCCGAGCACACCCTGGGCCTGATGCTGGCCCTGGCCCGCCACCTGACCCGCGCGGACGCCCTCACCCGCGGCGGCAAGTGGGAGAAGAAATCGCTGCTGGGCAGCGAGCTGCGCGGCAAGACCCTGGGCATCGTCGGGCTGGGGCGGATCGGCGTGGAAGTGGCACGCCGCGCCGGCGCCTTCCAGATGAAGCTGATTGCCTACGACCCCTACGTCTCCGCTACCACCGCCCTCGACGCCGGGGTCACCATGGTGGCCACGCTGAACGAGCTCTACGACACCGCCGACTACATCACCCTGCACCTCGCCCTGACCCCGCAATCCAACCGCATGATCGATGCCAAGGCCATCGCCAGAATGAGGCCTGGGGTGCGCATCATCAACTGCGCGCGCGGGGAACTGGTGGACGAGGCCGCGCTGGCCGCTGCCCTCAAGTCCGGCCAGGTGGCCGGCGTCGGCATCGATGTCTTCACCCAGGAGCCTCCCGCCGACAGCCCGCTACTCGCTCTGCCCAACGTGATCGCCACACCCCACATCGGGGGCTCCACCCGCGAGGCGCAGGACGCTGTGGGCTACCAGATCGCGGTCCAGGTGAAGGAATTCCTCAAGCATGGGGTCATCCAGAACGCGGTGAACGTGCCCTCGGTGACCGAGGAAGAGTACGCGCAGATGCAGCCCTACATCGTGCTCGCCGAGCGCCTGGGCTCATTCTTGGCCCAGGCCACCGAGGGTAACCTGCTGGAGATCTCCATCCGCTACGGCGGCCCCATCGCGGACTGGAAGACCGACCTTATCCGCAATGGCGCCATCAAAGGCATCCTCAACCAGATGCTCTCCGAGGGCGCGAACCTGGTGAATGCCGCTTCCATCGCCGGCGAGCGCGGCATCAACTGGGGAGAGGTCAAGAAAGCGAAGGCGGCCAATGGGGGCGCCGCCAACGTCCTTTCCATCCTGCTGCGCAGCACCCGCGAGGAGCACCTGGCCAGCGGCACCGTGCTCCACGGCCGTTTCCCGCGCCTGCTGGGCATCGACGGCATCGACATCGAGGCCCCACTGGAACACAACCTGATCTACCTGCGGAACCGCGACGTCCCCGGCGTGATCGGGAAGATCGGCACCATCCTGGGCAAGCACCACATCAACATCGCCAACTTCTCCCTGGGGCGTCGCGAGCATGGCCGTCCGCCGGAGGCGGTGTCGGTGGTGCACGTGGACAGCACCGTGCCGGAGAACGTGCTGGCGGCGCTGCGCAAGGTCGAGGCCATCACCCAGGCCAAGGCCATTCGCCTGTAGGGACGCGAAATCCGTTGACCAATGGGCCTTCCGGACGCATACTTGCGACCCTAATTTCCGCCAAGACCAGGAGTCCGCACATGCTTCGAGCCATTCGCTGGTTTGTGCTCCTCTACGCCTGCGCCGCCGTGGCCCAAACCACGGCCACGCCACCCACCTTCCATCATGTGCTTGGCCTCGAGGGCGCCAAGCAGGGCGCAAAAGGGACCGTGGCCATCACCGGTGGCGCGCTCGTGTTCACACCCGCGAGCGGCGCTGCCCTCAAGCTGCCGGCTGGCAAGATCCAGGACATCTCTATCGGCAACGACAGCAAGCGCACCCTCAGCGGTATTGGCCAGGTGACCATGCTCGCGCCCTACGGCAGCGGGCGCATCCTCAGCCTTTTCCGCCAAAAATTGGACGTCCTGACCGTGGCCTACCGCGACGACAACGGGGGCCTGCACGGCGCCATCTTCAGCATGAGCCCGGGACAGGCCGTGCCCCTCAAGAAAGCTCTGCTCGAGGCCGGCGCCAAGAGTTCTACTCCGCTGGAGGAGCCCAAGCCGGCTAAGGCCAAGGGCTCCGCGTCCCAGAAGACCGAGCCCGCCGCCAAGAAGGAGGACAAACAATGAAGCGCGCACTTCTGATCGCATTCGTGCTGGCCTCGGCCGTGCTGCTCTCGGTCCAGGCAGCCCCACAGGCGGCCTCGACCGAGAAGAAAGCAGCCGAGCCCGCCGCTTCCACCCGCAAAGTCCGGCCTGGGAAGCTGAAGATGTTCTCCTCATCGTCGATCCAGGTGCTCGAATTCCGGTCGGTGAATGTCAAGGTGCCGGCGCAGTTCGAGATGGCGATGTATGAGAACACCATCGACGAAGTGGAGAAACTCGGTAAGTTCAAGAATGTCTATCGCGATGGCGACAAGCGGGCCGATGCCGATCCGGACGTGGTCAAGCTGAGGATCAGCATCGTGAATTTCAAGGAAGGCAGCGCCCGCAAGCGCCAAGTGACCACTGTGGCCGGCGCGACCTCAGTGCGTGTGAGCCTTCGCCTCGAGGACCCCAAGGGACCGGCCCTGGAAAAAGAGGTGGAAGGGGCAGTGAATCTCATGGGGGAGAACCTGACCGTCACCCGCGACCTGGCGAAGAACATCGCCGTGGTGGTAGACGAGCACTTCTAGCCTTCGTCCTGCTGGGTAACGGCGCGGAGCCGCTTGGTCTCCGCCAGCAGTCCCATGCTGTGCATCAGGTTCTGCAGGGTGACGATGCCGACCAGGCGCTCGTCCTCGACCACGGGGATGAGCGTCATCCCCTTCTTGGTGATCTTGCCAAAGGCGGCGGCCAGGGTCTCGCTGCGCTGCGCCACTTCGAAGGCCCGCATCATCACCGCCTGCACGTAGCCGTTGCCGCCGCTGCGCAGCGCTTCCAGCAGCTTCTGCCGGGAGACGATCCCCACCATGTCGCTGCCCCGGACCACGGGGAAATCGTCCTGCAGCGTGTGCACCGCCTTGGCCAGCGCGTCTTCCAGGGTGTCGGCGGGAGAGAGCGTGGCGAAGTCGGTCAGCATGACGTCCTCCATCCGCACGTTCTCCAGGATAGAGTGGAACAGCACGCTGCGCTCTTCCAGTTGTGCGGCCACGAACAGGAAGAAGCCGGTCAGGGTGAACCACACGTTCCACACGAATCCCGCGAACATGAACAGCATGGCGAAGCCCTGGCCGATGAAGACCGCCCGCCGGGTCGCCTGCAGGTAGTCCATGTGCCGCGCCAGCACCGCGCGCAGCACGTGCCCGCCATCCATGGGATAGGCCGGCAACAGGTTGAAAGCCCCCAGGAAGACGTTGATCCACACCAGGCTGCGGGGCAGGTTCGAGGAGTGCACCAGCGGCATACCCAGGATATTGGCCTGGGGATAGAAGGTGAGCACGGCGAGCGCCGCCACCGCCCCCAACAGCAGGTTCACGAGGGGCCCGGCCAGGGAGATGCGGATCTCGCGCACCGGGTCCATGCCCCGCGGGCCCGTCGACTCGTCCATCTGGGTGACGCCGCCGATGGGCAGCAGGGTGATCGACCGCACCGCGATGCCGCTCCGCGTGGCTGCCAGCGCGTGCCCCAGCTCGTGCGCGATCACCGAGGCAAAGACCACCCCCACCAGCGCCAGGCCCCGCGCCGGTCCGGGGCCGGTCTTGCCCCCCCATTCCGTCATCCACACGAAGAGCAGCAGAAAAAAGAACGTGAGGTGGATACGGAGGTCGATACCGAACAGCCGCCCGGCCGGGATGGACCAACTTCTCATACGGTGGAGAGCCTTCCTCCCTCGATTGTATAACTGTCTTAGACGCTGCTCCGTAGCGGCCAGTTTCAAACGAAGTCGTGGCCCCGCCGCCCTCGGCTGCGAGCGTCCCCCAGGGACGCCATGAGAGAACGATCAAGATGAGGATCATCGCCGGCCAATATCGCAGCCGCCGCCTCAAGTCCGTCCCCGGCGCCGACCTGCGCCCGACCTCCGACCGGCTGCGCGAGACCCTGTTCAACGTGGTCGCCGCCCAGGTGCCGGGCTCGGTCTGGCTCGACGTTTTCGCCGGCACCGGGGCCGTCGGCATCGAGGCCCTCAGCCGCGGCGCCCGCCAGGTCTACTTCGTGGAGTCGGCCACGTCCGCCGTAGCCCTGGTCCGGCAAAATCTGGTTTCCCTCGGCATTACTCAGGGATTCGAGCTGCTCGAGCGCGAAGCTGCACCGGCGCTCCGCCGGCTCGATTCCCAGGGGGTCGTGTGCGACTTCTGCTTTCTCGACCCCCCGTATCGCTTGCACGGACTCTATGAGAAGACGCTCACATTCCTCGCGGCCTCGCGCCTGCTCACGCCCGCGACCACCGTCATCGCCGAGCATGACAAGCACTTCGACCCCGGCGACCGCTTCGGCGCGCTGGTGCGCTACCGCAAGCATAGGCAAGGCGATGCGGTCTTAAGTTTTTACAGGATCAGCTAGCCGTGAATGGAGTCATCCTGAGGGCCTTCAGGCCCGAAGGATCTCGCGCGCATCGGAAAGAAGCGGTGCTGCACGCCAGATGCTTCGCGGCTGAAGCCGCTCAGCATGACGCCTACATAATGATCTCTTTAGCCTGGCGGACGATGGGATGCTGCATCACGTCGAGCTCGGCTTTCACCATGTTCAGCCCGACCACGCAGCGCTCGAATTCCTGTGACAGCTTCTTGAACAGGGGCGCGACCTTGGCGTACTCGAAGAACTCGAACTTGGAGACGATCCAGTAGCTCTCCTTGCCCGCGCGCATGAAGTCCACAAAGTTCTCCAGCCGCTGCCGCCGCAGCCGCCAGTGGTTGATGCTCTCCGGGAACATCCCGCTGAAGAACAGCGAATAGTCGCCAATGTGCTTGCGCACCTGCCGCTCGCGGTCGAAGGATGGCGCCGGCCCATAGACCGGGTTCGATTCCAGCAGCATCTCGCCCAGGTCGTGCAACGGGCGGCCGGCGGCGTCCCGGATCTTGTGCAACTGCGCGCTCTCGCAGAACTCCGTCAGCAGGTTGGCGACGTACGAGCTCACCTCGCCGTCGTGCAGGCCCACAAACTCCTCGAAGTTGCGGCGCACCAGCTCCAGGAACAGCCGGTTCAGCGGATGTGATTCCGGGATCATGCTGCAATTCACCTCTCCCCACTCCGATGGCGCTGGTGTTACGCGATACTTAACCCACTTTGCGGACAGGTACAAGTAACTTTCGTGCACCGTGGCCGGCTGCTTTTCGGAGGCTACTCATTAGAACCCGCGACCCGCGCGCCGGTTTCCCCCACTGCGTTTTTCGCACTCTCGGGGCGTGACTGCTGCCAGGCAACCCCCGTCCCTGTGCGACAATTGCGCCCATCCTGAACGAAGGACTTCCCGGCATGCAACGACAAAACATCTCCTCCGGTACACCTTGGGAACCTGTGGTTGGGTACTCTCGTGCTGTCCGGATCGGTGACCAGGTGTTCGTCTCCGGCACCACCGCCATCGGCCCGGAGGGCAAGCTGGTGGGCAAGGGCGACGCCTATGTCCAGGCCATGCAGATCTTCAAGAACATCCAGACGGCGCTGGAGAAAGCGGGCGGCAGCCTGCGCGACGTGGTGCGCACGCGCATGTTCGTCACCAACATCGCCGACTGGGAGAAGATCGGCAAGGCCCACGGCACCATCTTCCGCGACGTCCGCCCCGCTGCCACCATGGTCGAGGTCAAGCGCCTGATCGACCCCGACATGCTGGTCGAGATCGAAGTGGACGCCGTGCTCTCGTCGTGAGCGGTGATCTCTCGTCGAGGGGATCTCGTGGCAGGGTTGTGTCCCGCAGATTAAATTGTGCCGGGAAGCCTTGACACCCCGCTCGCCATGGGCATAATGCGGAATCCCCCGGGGTGGGGTCAGGAGAGGGCCCGATGAGTATCCTGAACTTGTGTGATCAGCCGGTAGCCAGCGTGTCGCTGGGCGCGACCTGCGCCGACGCCATCAACGTGATGCTCGAGCGCCGCGTGGGCGCGGTCTGCGTGGTGGACGGCGACGGCCGTCCCGCCGGCATCTTCACCGAGCGCGACGTCCTGCGCAAGCTGGCACTCAGCGGCCTCGACCCCAAGGCGGTCATGGTGCGCGATTACATGACCAGCAGCCTCGACCTGGCCACGCTCAAGACCACGCCCGGCGAGGCCTTTGCCGCCATGATCCACACCCACTACCGCCATCTGCCGGTGGTCAACGAGCAAGGCGTGCTGATGGGCATCCTGTCCATCCGCAACCTGCTGCAGTCGAAGATCGACGAGCTCACCCAGCAGCTCGACTCCATCGAGATCGCCATGTCGAACGACGCCCCCGGCGGCGACTAGGGCGCAGCTCAGAAGGCCTTCCAACGAAGTTGTAGCCCGCTCGCCCACGAGCGGCCCTGTACTATTTCTTCTTGCTGGGATCGTCCGCGGGATTGACGTAGATGAACTGCACCGGCGCCATGCGCGAAGCCGTGAGGCCAGTTCGTGTTCCGAAAGCAGAACAAAACCGCCTGGGTCGCTGACAAGCTGTTAAGGCTGAGATAATGTCGGCCTGCCGGGCCGGCGGCCGCTTTTTCCGTGGAGGTTCCCATGAGCAACGACATCGTGATCGGCATTACTTTCTCTGACGGCGAGCTGGTGGTGTTCGATCCCACCGCGGGGACCGTCTTTCCCACTCCGGTCTCTTTGCCCCTGGACCACGGCGAATTCCGCGGCCTGGCTTTCGACACGCAGCACCACAAGCTCTATGCGCTCACCCAGGTGGGGCACTGGCTCTACTCCATCAACCCGGCGTCAGGACAGATCACAGACCTGGGCCAGCTCAGCGTCCCAGGAGCCGACATTGGCGGATTGGCGTATCAACCCTCCTCCGGCTCCCTGTTCACGACCACAAGCGGATCAGGAATGACGCCGACCAGCCGGATCGTGCGCATCAACATTGCGACCAAACAGGTGGTTCCCGTCGCCCCGTTGCCCGATGGCTATGCGGGAAGCCTGGTGTGGGATGCCGCGAGCCAGACGTTCCTGGGATACACCGTGCCCCAGAGCGGGAGCTCGACCAGCCCCGCGCTTACCTCCATGTTCCGCTACGATCCCGCGAACCAGCAGGTGTCCATATTGTTCACCCTGCCTTACCACACGGTGATGGGCCTGGCGCCCTCGAAGAACGCGGGTCGGTACTACTCCTGGGTGAATGCCGCGACCCACTTTTACGTTGAGGTGGATCCGGCCAACGGGAATGTCGTTCAACTGGCCAACAGCGATGCGGTCGGCGTCACCTCCGATGCCATGACTGCGGTCAAGAGGAAGTCCTTCCACCTGCGCCGGCCCGCGAAGCCACGGAAGGGCTCGGCCAAGCCAAGGCATCGTCGTAAGTCGTGATGACTCGGTATCCTCTGTGGTGAGTCTTTCACCCGCCTACTTCTGCTGCAGGGACTGAACGTAGCTGCTTAGATTGAAGACCCGCTGTTGAACCTCGCTCTGATGTCCCTCGCTCATCTTCCAGAAGATCTTGCCCCATACCGGCATTTCCTGCGACCCATGTGCGGTGACGGCCGCCTTGCCAGTGAGGACAGCGCTGAAATGGTCCCTGGGGAACTTGCCACCGTTCTTCTTGGCGAGCAGCGTCAGATCGGTGGGAGTGGACTTCAATGCCGGGGCCGCCGGGCCTTGACCCCTGCCGTCCTTGCCGTGGCACGAAGCGCAGTAGGTTTGGTACATCTCCTCTCCCGAGCTGGCGGACGTGTATTCCGCTGGCACCTTCTTCACCTGGGGCTTGGCAGCTTCCTGGGCCATGACCGCGGCCCCCAGCGTGATGAGCAGAATGATGGCTGTTTTTCGGTACATGAGAAAGCCTCCATACATAGATGACAACCATGAGACGTCTGCAGCCTTCCAAATGCGGTGACAATGGTCACGACGTAGGGTGACTCGCGCGCGGGACTGCGTATGATAAGGGACATCGCGGGACAGTGCGTTAGATTAGGTCGGGAACATCGCATGACTGAGCCGGGGAAGAGTGCGGCCCAGAAAGGACGCCCACATGAGGAGCTTGTATCAGCCGGAGCGGGTCGCTGAGGTAAAGCAGCGCATCGCCGGCCTGAAGGCGGACAGCCCACGGCAGTGGGGCAAGATGAATGGGGCGCAGGCCCTGGCGCACTGCTCGGCGGCCATGGAGATGGCGGTGGGCGTCAGCAATCCTGCGCGTATGTTCATCGGCCGGCTGCTCGGGGGCATGGTCAAGTCGCGCGTGCTCAAGGACGAGGGGCCGATGCAGAGAAACGCTCCCACCGCGCCCACCCTGGTCGTCGCCGATCAGCGCGACCTGGAAAAGGAAAAAGAGCGCCTCATCGGGCTCATCGACCGCTTCGCCTCCGCAGGACCCCCGGGATGCACCACCCATCCGCATACCTTCTTCGGCAAGCTGACGCCGGAGGAATGGGCGCGGCTGATGTACAAGCACCTCGACCATCACCTGCGCCAGTTCGGCGTCTGACCGGCGGGCGGCCCTCGCCACCGCCTCTGTGCTGTGGTTAGAGGCGCGTTGCTATAATCAGAGATTGCCCCATGCGCAAGAACAGGCTAGTGCGTTCGACGACGGTGCTGGCGGCAACGTCGAGGAGTAGGTAGGTTGACTCGCTGGCTCTGGAGGTAAGAATGTCACGGCGCTGGTTCTACTACTTCCTGTTTGGCTGCATCGCCTCCATCGCCGCTCTCGCCCAGACCCTAGCACCGCCGGTGCCTCAGCGCTTGGTCATTCATTCCCATGTTCTGAATGAAGATCGTGTGATCTGGGTGCGGATGCCCGCTGCGGCGCAAGGGAAGAAGGAAAGCTACCCGGTGCTTTATATGACGGATGCCGGCACCAACATCAACGAGATTGGCAGCACCATCGATTTCCTCGCCGACGCCAACTTCATGCCGCCACTCATCGTCGTCGCCATCGCCAACACCGACCGCAATCGCGACCTGACCCCCAGCCATGCCGGCGTGAAGCATTCCGATGGTACGGTCGACCCAGTGCCCACCAGCGGCGGCGCCGACAAGTTCCTCGACTTTATCCAGACCGAGCTGGTCCCTGAGATCGAGAGGCGGTACGCGACCCTTCCCTATCGGATCCTCACGGGGCACTCACTGGGTGGTTTGTTCGCTATCCACGCGCTGATCAACCGTCCTGAGCTGTTCAACGCCTGCATCGCTACCAGCCCGAGTCTCTGGTGGGACGACTTCCGCACTCTGCACCAGGCCCAGGAGTTTTTCGCGAAACAAAAGGAATTCAAGAAAGCGCTCTTCTTCGCGCTCGGAAACGAGGGCGGGAATATGAACGAAGGATTTGAGCGGCTGCAGAAGACGCTGAGCGCGAACCTGCCGAGAGGTTTTCTTGTAAAGTCGGCGCGCTATAGCGACGAGGTCCACCGCTCGACCGAACTCTTGGGCCACTATGGCGGCCTTCGCGCCATCTTCTCCGGCTGGCAGGCGCCCCTCGATCCGAAGACGGACATGCCGATTGGTGGCCTCGAGGGGGTCGAGCAACATTACCGCGCGCTCTCAGATCGCTTCGGGTTCAGGGTTTCCGCTGAAAAGGAGATCAACTCACTCGGCTACGCCCTGTTGGGGGCCAAGAAGATCGACGAAGCCTTGGCGGCTTTCAGGCGCAACGTGGAACTTTATCCACAATCGGCAAATCCCTACGACAGCCTGGCGGATGGTTTCGAAGCCGCGGGCAAACCCGACTTGGCGGCACAGAACGTCGAGCAGGCGGTCGAAGTCGCGACCCGGACCGGCGACCCGTTGCTGCCGGAGTTCAGGAAGCATTTGGAACGCCTGGTGGCCGCTGGCAAGCCCGCGCCGGGGAAAGCCAAATAGATGCAATGACCTCCGACCATTCCGATGCTGACAAGCGGTAGAGGATCAGGCGCTTTTCGTTGGCTCCAGCATCCGATCCGCAGCCAGCGAAGCCCCGCTGTTATAATCAAGAATTGTCCTCATGAACAAGAAGCCACTGGTACGTTCGACGACGGTGCTGGCCGTGCGCCGCGACGGCAAGGTCGTGATGGCCGGCGACGGCCAGGTCACCATGGGCGAAGGTGTGGTCAAGCACACGGCCAAGAAGATCCGCCGCCTCTACCAGGACAAGATCCTGGCCGGTTTCGCCGGCTCCACCGCCGACGCCTTCTCCCTGTTCTCGCGCTTCGAGGGCAAGCTGGAGCAGTACCACGGCAACCTGGGGCGGGCGGCGGTCGAGCTGGCCAAGGAGTGGCGCACTGACAAGGCCCTGCGCCACCTGGAAGCGCTGCTGCTGGTCGCCGACCCGAACCAGACGTTCCTGATCTCGGGCGCTGGCGACGTGATCGAGCCCGACGAGGGTATCGCCGCCATCGGCAGCGGGGGACCGTACGCGCTGGCGGCAGCCCGGGCTCTCTACGAGAACACCCAGCTCCCGGCGCGCAAGATCGTCGAGGAGGCGATGAAGATCTCGGCCAAGATATGCATCTTCACCAACGACCAGGTGACGATCGAGGAGCTCTAGTCGCAAGTCGTGGGTCGCAGGTCGTGAGTCGTGGGCGAAGCAGGAGCGTCTAATAGCGTAGAGCTCAGAAAAGAATGAAATGTCGCAGAGTAACCGCAAACCTCATAAGCAGGTCTATCTTCTGTGGCATACAGATAAACATGGCGACGAAAAACTGCTAGGCGTATACGCGACGGAAAAGAAGGCGACCTCTGCGATCGGCAGGATCAAAGGTAAGCCGGGCTTTTCGGGTCCGGGCGGCGAATTCGAGATTGCGAAATATGAAGTTGACAAGGATTACTGGATTGAAGGCTTTGCTCGGCGCGACGGGTTCAGCCTCCCAGCGTGGTTTCACCCTCCTGACTCAAAAGAATGAATGCTGGGCAGTACTCGGTTTTGACTGGGTACTGAGTACCGGGTACTGAGTACTTCTTTATGGCTATCTATTTACCGGGAACGGCTGAGGAAGAAACGCTTTCGCTCGATGACCTGACGCCGCGCGAGATCGTCGCCGAGCTCGACAAGTACGTGGTCGGGCAGAAGGACGCCAAGCGCGCGGTGGCCATCGCCCTGCGCAACCGCATGCGCCGGCAGAAGCTCCCGCCCGAGCTGGCGGAAGAGATCCTGCCCAAGAACATCATCATGATCGGCCCCACCGGGGTGGGGAAGACGGAGATCGCGCGCCGCCTGGCCAAGCTGGCGGGCTCGCCCTTCCTCAAGATCGAGGCCTCCAAGTTCACCGAGGTCGGTTATGTCGGCCGGGACGTGGAGAGCATGGTCCGCGACCTGGTGGAGATCGCCATCGACATGGTGCGCGAGGAGAAGCTCGACGACGTCGCCGACAAGGCCGAGCTCAACGCCGAGGAGCGCCTGCTCGACCTGCTCCTGCCGCCGCAGAGCCCGATCACCGGACACGCGGCCGCCGCGGGCTTCGCGCTCGAGAACACTTCCGGCGAATCCTATTCCCGCTCGCGCGAGAAGCTGCGCCAGCAGCTCCGCGAGGGCAAGCTCGACGAGCGCATGGTCGAGCTCGACGTGCGCGAGAAGTCCTTTCCCGCCTTCGAGATCATCTCCAACCAGGGCGTGGAGGAGATGGACGTCAACATCAAGGACATGCTGCCCAACATCTTCGGCCAGCGCACCAAGAAGCGGAAGATGAAGGTCAGCGAGGCCTTCGATTACCTGATCCAGGAAGAAGAGCAGCGGCTGATCGACATGGAGCAGGTCACGCGCACCGCGGTGGAGCGGGTGGAGCAGTCGGGCATCATCTTCCTCGACGAGATCGACAAGATCGCCGGCCGGGAGAGCGGCCACGGCCCCGACGTCTCCCGCGAGGGCGTGCAGCGCGACATCCTGCCCATCGTCGAGGGCACCACCGTGAACACCCGCTACGGCATGGTGCGCACCGACCACATCCTCTTCATCGCCGCCGGCGCCTTCCACGTCTCCAAGCCCAGCGACCTGATCCCCGAATTGCAGGGGCGCTTCCCCATCCGGGTGGAGCTGCAGTCCCTGACCATCGAGGACTTCATCAAGATCCTCACCGAGCCCAAGTCATCGCTGGTGAAGCAGTACACCGCGCTGCTCGAGACCGAGGGCCTGAAGCTGGAGTTCACCCGCGAGGCGCTGGAGGAAGTGGCGCGCTTCGCCTTCCGGGTGAATGAGGGCACGGAGAACATCGGGGCGCGGCGGCTGCACACCATCATGGAGCGGGTGCTCGACGAGATCAGCTTCGGCGCTCCCGACCTGAAGGAAAAAGACGTGAAGGTGGACGGCGACTACGTGCGCCGCATGGTCGCCGACATCGTGAAGGACCAGGACCTGTCGCGCTACATCCTCTAGGCGACTTTCTTCACCGGCTTGCCCGGATACTTTCGGGGCTTGGCGTCCTCGGCGGCGTTCTTCCGCTCTTCCAGGCCGGCGGCGATCACGATCGCCATGATGACCACGAAGATGATGACCGCGGTGATCCCCATCACCAGGATCGGCATACCGCACCTCTGGCTGTAGCTTGGCGCAGCGGGGGACGGGTGTCAGTGATTGCGGTCACAGAGGACGGCCGGGTGCCTGCGGTCGCGGTACTCGTGCAGGAAGCGATAATCCCACAGCACGGCGGCGTAAGCGCGCGGCTTGCCTTCCTCTTCCGGCAGTTCGGTGCGCACCACCGTGCACGAGCACAGGACGGTGCTGTGCTCCTGGCCGGTGATCTCCTTGGGCATCTCCAGGATGAGCTCGATGGAGGCGTTCTCGCGCACCGGATTGTCGGTGCGGAACAGGACCCCGGAGTTGCTGATGTTCTCCGCCGTGCCCGCCAGCCAGTCCTGGGTCCCGCGCTCGCGGAAACGCATCTCCGTGTTCTGCAGCTTGAGACGCCGTGCCCGTGGCGTCCAGGTAGGCTTCCGGACCGGCCGTGGCCCCTTGCGCGCTCCTTCCATCACCCGCTCGGCGAAGCGGCCGGCGGTGATGCGCTCCGTCCGCCTCATCCTTTTCCAGTCGTAGGCCCACTCGTCGCCGCAGAGCAGGCAGACCTGGTAATAGGCGCCGTCGGACCAGCGGCGCGGCCAGGAGAACTCGTGCGAGCAGCGCCCGATGATGTTCATGAGTGTCCGGCCCATCGCAGCCTCCCTACCACCAGATGCAGTCATAACCCACAAGGGCGGGAAATCGTAGATACCAAGAGGTCATGGCAATTGGTACCTTTGGCCGGATGAACCATTTTCCAGGCAACTTGGCGGCGACTGGCGGGGTGCGACGGGTTGCTGGTAGGCTGGTGCGCTTCATGAAATCCGCACAAATCCTCCTGACGGCGCTGGCGCTGCTGGCGGCGGTGTCCTGCGGCACGCCGGGCGCGCCCATGCCGCCGTCGCTGCACCTCCCGCAACCGGTGGCGGACCTGAAGGCCACCCGCAAGGGAGACAACGTCAGCCTTAGCTGGAGCGCGCCGACGCAGACCACCGACCGCACCAACATCAGGCTGCTGGGAGAGACGCGGGTGTGCCGCAGCGTCGGGCAGGCGGTGGTCGACGAATGCGACCATCCGCTGGGCACGGTGAGCGCAACCCAGGCCCCCGCATTCACGGACAGGTTGGCGAAGCCGCTCCAGGAGGAGAACCCCACGGGCTTTGCCACCTATGCGGTGGAGGCGCGAAACGACCGCGGGCGCAGCGCCGGCTTGTCGAACCAGGTGCGGGTGACGACCGCGCCCACCCTGGCGCCGCCGTCCGACTTCAACGTCCAGCTCACGCCCGACGGGCCTGTCCTGCTGTGGACAGGCACGCTACACACCCATGCCGACCCCGACCTCGGACACTTTTTCCGCGTGTACCGGCGGCCGGAAGGAGCACAGAGCGACACCATCGTGGGCGAGGTGAGGCTGCGCAACCAGCCCGACGTCGCGCTGGCCGACCGCAGCTTCGAGTGGGAGAAGACCTACCTTTACCGCATCACGGTGGTGACCACCTTGACTCGCGCCAACCAGGTGGTAGCGGAGGTGGAGGGTGACGATTCTCCGCCGCTGAAGGTCCTGGTCCACGATTCCTTCCCGCCGGCGGCGCCTGCCGGCCTGCAGGCGGTCTTCTCAGGGCTGGAACAACAACGGTTCATCGATCTGACCTGGGCCCCGAATACCGAGTCCGACCTGGCGGGATACAACGTGTACCGCCACCTGGGCAGCGAGGCGCCGCAGAAGATCAACCCGGAGCTGGTGAAGACGCCGGCGTTCCGCGATGCCCATGTGTCGCTGGGAGAGACCATTTATTACTCGGTTTCGGCGGTGGATTTGCGAGGCAACGAGAGCGGGCGTTCGGAAGAGGCGCACGAGACGGTGCCTCAGTAGTCAGGAGTCGGGAGTCAGGAGACGGGAGTCAGGAGTCAGTACCCGGTCGAGGGCGGCCGGGCTACAACTTCGTTAGTATTTTCCTATGCGATTCTGCAGGTTCCTAGCGAACGACGGCGCACGCTACGGCTTGATCGAGAGCCAGGCGGGGCGCGAGATGGTTGCGCCCATCGACCACACGTTCCAGGCAGCACCCAGGCGAACGGGCGCGTGGGTCGCGCTGGGCGAAGTGAAGCTGCTGGCGCCGGTACAGCCGGGCAAGCTGGTGTGCGTGGGGAGGAACTACCGCGAGCACGCCAAGGAGCTGGGCAACCCGGTCCCCGAGGAGCTGTTGACGTTCCTGAAGCCACCCTCGACCGTCATCGGGCCGGGAGAGAAGATCGTGCGCCCCGCGATCACCCAACGGCTGGACTTCGAGGGGGAGCTGGCCATCGTCATCGGGAAGCAGTGCCGGCACATCCGGGAAGGGGAAGACGTGCGACAGTACATCCGCGGCTTCACCTGCGCCAACGACGTGACCGCCCGCGACATCCAGAAAAAAGACGCGCAGTGGACGCGGGGCAAGGGCTTCGACACCTTCTGCCCGGTGGGACCGGTGGTCACCGACGAGATCGACCCCTGGAAGGGGGTGCGGGTGCAGACGCGGGTGAACGGGGAGCTGAAGCAGGACGGCAACACCGACCAGTTCATCTTCTCCATCGAGCAGATCCTGCGCTACATCACGCGGGTGATGACCCTGTACCCCGGCGACCTGATCCCCACGGGCACGCCGGCGGGAGTGGGGCAGCTCCAGGCGGGAGACACGGTGGAAGTGAGGATCGAGGGAATCGGGAGCCTTACAAACCCTGTCGTAGATGAGAGGGTCTGATTTGTGAATTGCGATTTGTGATTTGTGAAGAGGCACGATATGAGGGACAATTAACTTTCACAAATCACCAATCGCAAATCACAAATGCTGAATAGTCTTTAGTTCGCTATGAAATTCTTCTTGGATACCGCCAATCTGAACGAGATCCGCGAAGCCGCCGCGCTGGGCGTCCTGGACGGCGTGACCACCAACCCGTCGCTGATCGCCAAGGAAGGCAAGCCGTTCAAGGCCACCATCCTGGAGATCTGCAAGATCGTGCAGGGGCCGGTGAGCGCGGAGGTGATCGCCACCGACGCCGGCGCCATGTGCAAGGAGGCGCAGGAGTACGCCTCCTGGGACCCGCACGTGGTGGTGAAGCTGCCCACCACGCGCGAGGGGCTAAAGGCGTGCAAGTGCCTGTCGGAGCAGGGCATCAAGGTGAATATGACGCTGTGCTTCTCGGCCAACCAGGCGCTGCTGGTGGCCAAGGCGGGCGGCACCTATGTGAGCCCCTTCCTGGGACGGCTGGACGACATCGGGCACGTGGGCATGGACCTGATCCGGCAGATCGTCGCGATCTACAAGAACTATGGCTTCAAGACGCAGGTGCTGGCGGCGTCGCTGCGGCATCCGTTGCACGTCATCGACTGCGCGCTGGCGGGGGCGCACGTGGCCACCATGCCCGCCAAGGTGCTGGACCAGATGTTCAAGCACCCGCTCACCGACGTCGGACTGGCGAACTTCCTCAAGGACTGGGAGAAACTCCCGAAGGAAAGTCGATAGTACATAGCACATAGTCACTCGGCATGAGTTCACTTCGTCTCTATTCCTACCTTTTCGGCGGGGCGGCCGTACTTGCCGCCGGGGTCATGTACTGGGCATTGCGGCAGAGGAAGTCGCCGCAAGACGCGGAACAGAAGCGCCGGGCGCGGCTCAACATGTTCGGGCGGATCACCGACGGCACGGTGATCGACGTCAA
>DATKKJ010000156.1 GCA_035543055.1 Terriglobales bacterium
GCGGTCGTGCTTGCGCATGTAAACCTCGAACTTGCGGGCGGCGCGCCTGCGCTTCCAGCGGTAATACCAGTTGCGCAGGCCGTAAAACCTCTCCGAAGTGCGTCCCACGGGCGTCTTGTAGGGGAAGAGCTTGACGAAGGCATAGCCGAAGAAGATGCCGCCCAGGTGGGCGACGTACGCGATGCCGCCTCCTCCCCCGAGCGAGCCCAGCAGCGCGATCAGGATCCAGATGGCCGCCATCCACTTGGCCTTGATCCGGAAGGGCAGCGGAAACATCCAGAACTCCAGCTCGCCCATCAGTACCGCTACCCCGATCAGCAGGGCGTAGATGGCGCCCGACGCGCCGACCGTCGGGGTGCTGGGCGTGAGCCGCAGGAACCCGGCATAAGCCAGGGCAATGGTGGTCAACGCCGCGCCTATCGCGCCGACGAAGTAGAGCTGCAGGAACCAGCGGGTGCCGCGGTCCGACTCGAGCAGTGCTCCGATGAACCACAACGTCAGCATGTTGAAGAAGATGTGGCTGAAGTTGGTGTGCAGGAAGGCGTAGGAGACCAGTTGGTAGACGTAGCCATGAACGACCGCGGCGGGAATGAGCGCGCCGTAATCAAGATACCCGGCCAGGCGTGGCATCACCGACTCGAAGAACTTCGCCAGCACGAAGATGCTGGTGTTGATGATGATCAGCCACTTCACCGCCCGGGTGAAAGGCGGAAAGCTGAGCGGCATGCTGCCGCCGCCGGTGAAACGTCTTGGACGGATGGCCATGTTCTTGCGAGTTTACCCTTTTATCGCTCGGGCTGGGGCACCACGGGCAAGCTGCGATGTCCCCGGGCAGCGGCCGAGCGCACGGCGAAGACCACATTGTCCTTGGAGCGGGGGAGCGTGGCACGAGTCACGTTGCCGACCGGTACCACATTCTCCCATTCGGCCGCCGTCGTCGGACGCCACAGCACCTCGTACGAGGTGGCGCCGGGCGCGGCCTCCCATTCCAATGTTGAATCGTTCTCCAAGTCCTTGGTCAGGAGCCTGACCTTGCCGGGCGACGCCGGCGCCGAGGCCAGCGCTGCCAGCACCGCGGCATTCAAGCGGGCCACGTTCGCCAGGTATTCGAAGTCCACGAACTTCGGCAGGTCACCATATTCGATGCCGTTTTCGGTCCGAGAGTTCTGATGTTGGTGGCGATAATCTTCGCGGTATTCCGTAAAGCGGACAGCGGCAAACCCGGCCTCGTTGAAGGAAGTGTGGTCGCCTCCGCGCAGGTAGCGGTCGCGGCGAAACACCAGTTTGGGGCCGAAGGGGCCGGGCAGGTACTTAGCGGCGGTCTCGCGGATGTAGCGGGCGAGCTGGCGGGAAGGGGAATCGTTCTCGCCGCCCAGCGCGCGCAGCAGCCGGACCTCCCTTTCCGTGGCTGCCGCAGGGATGCCCTCGGAGAAGACGCGCACGATGTTGTGGTCCTGGCCGCTGTTCCTGTCGCCGCCCACGATGTCGTTGTTGAGCACGGCGTCGATCTTCCAACCCTTCTCTTTCGCCATCTGGGCGAAGTGCCGGCTGCCGTAGAGGCCCTGCTCCTCGCCGGAGACGGCCAGGAAGATGATGGTCGCAGGGAACTTGAGCTTGCTGAGTACGCGGGTGCATTCCAGGGACACGGCGGTGCCGCTGGCGTCGTCGTTGGCGCCGGGCGCGGGGTGATGGATGTCGAGGGGATCGCTGTTGCGCGAGTCGTAGTGTCCGGAAACGATGTAGATGCGGTCGGGATCGGTCGTGCCGCGCAGCACCGCGTAGACATTGGAGATCTCGGTCGGAGTGGGGACGCGGTCGGCCGGTTCCTGGGTGAAGGTGTCGAACTGGACTTCGAGGCAACCGCCGCATTCCTTGGAGTAGCGCTCGAGTTCGGAGCGGATCCAGTCGCGGACGGCGACCACACCTTTGCCGGCGGCGGCCAGCGCCGCATCGTTGGCCGAAAGCGTACTGCGGTTGCCGAAGCTGACCAGTTTTTCGACGGTGGCGCGGACGCGTGCGGCAGACACCTCTTTGAGGGCAGCGGTGATACGCGGGTCCACTTCAGGACGTTTCGAGGTGTGGCCCCGCTGCGCAACTGACGCCAGGCTGGACGCCATCACAAGCGCACATATCGCCGCGGCCAGACGAAAGTTCATGCTTCCTTCCCCAGGGTATTGACGCTGCGAGCAAGAGATTCTAAATATAGTTTCAACGATTTGTCCGGAAATCGGTCTGTCAGATCAGGAGAGCAGGAGGCAGCCATGGTCCTTTGTCCCGAGTGCGATAGCGACCTGGATATCGAAGCGGACGAAGTGGACGAGGGCGAAGTCGTCTCCTGCCCGGAATGCGGAGTCGAGTTCGAGGTTGTCACCACCGATCCCCTGGAGCTGGCCAAGGTGCAGGAAGAGGAGGAGGAAGAAGAAGAGGAACACCAGGAAGAGGAAGAGGAGTGAGAACCAGACGCGCCGGCCTCGCGGCCCTGTGCTTGTTCCTGGCTACTGCGGTGGCAGCCGCCCAGCAGGCAGCCCCTCAGCCAGCGCAGCAACCAGCCCAGCTTCCGACCCCCAAAGGGAAACCCTACGCCCTGATCTTCGGCACGGTGTACGGACCTGACGACCGACCGGTGTACGGAGCCCAGGTGCAGATCCGGCGCGCCGACGGCAAGAGCGTCAAGGGCGGGGACGCCTTGGCGTCGGACCACCAGGGTGAATTCGCCCTGCGGGTGCCGGCCGGAGCAGCCGATTACTTGATCCGGGCCACGGCCAAAAAGGGCAAACGCAAGCTGGCCGCCGAGATCAAGGCGCACGTCGATTTCGATGAACGGGTGGACGTAGGCTTGCATCTAAGGGAGTAGAAGCCGAAAAGCCACAATCTGGGCGAAGGAGGGGTCGTTGAAGAAGACTGCCGGTATCGTGCTGGTCGCGCTGCTGCTGGCGTTGCTGGCAGGGGGCTCGGCGCGCGAGCCGCAAGCGAAGTCGGTGAGCGGGCAGGTGACGGACAACGCCGGCCAGCCCATCCCCAACGCCATCGTGTACCTGAAGAACATGAAGACGCTTGCGGTGAAGACCTTCATCGCACAGCAGGACGGGAGCTACCAGTTCCACGGTCTTTCGCCCAACGTGGACTACGACCTCTACGCCGAATCCAAAGGCCAGCGCAGCGACAATAAGACCATCAGCCAGTTCGACAGCCGCAGCAACCTGACCATCTATCTGAAGATCAAGAAGTAAGCTTTGCCGAATCACCCCACTGGCGTGGGGCTTCCTGCGAGATGCGAGCGGTAGATCCTCACGCTCGTCCCTAACGGTACATCGCTCAGGATGACAAGTGAAAAAAGCAAGGCCGCTCATCGCGAGCGGCCTTTGGTCTTGCTGATGCCCGGCGACTGCTATTCGTTGCCGGCGCGCTTCCAGTTCATGATCTCGCCCAGGGTGGCGCTGCCGGGGGACGAAGACGAGGTCGGGTGCTTGTAGGTTTCGACCTCCTGGCGACTGGCTTCCTCGCCCACGGCGCGGATAGAAAGCCCGACCTTCTTCTCCTCCGGATTCATCTTGATGATCTTGAAGTCGAACTCCTGCCCGGGCTCGAGGTGGATGGCAGCGCCGTTGGCGTCCACCGCCTCGGAGTTGTGGCAAAGGCCCTCGACGCCGTCGGCGATCTCGACGAAGGCGCCGAAGGTGGCGACGCGCAGGACCTTGCCCTTGAGCACATCCCCGATGCGGTGCTGGGCAAAGAAGGTCTCCCAGACGTCGGGCTGGAGCTGCTTGATGCCCAGGGAGAGGCGGCGCTGCTCCGGCTCGATGCCGAGCACGATGGCCTTGACCTTGTCGCCCTTCTTCACCACTTCGGACGGATGCTTCACCCGCTTGGTCCAACTCAGGTTGCTGACGTGGACCAAGCCGTCAATGCCGTCCTCGATCTCGATGAAGGCGCCGAAGTCGGTGAGGTTGCGGACGCGGCCCTCGACGGTCGAGTTGATGGGGTACTTCTCGTGCAGCGTCTCCCAGGGATTGGTCTCGAGCTGCTTCATGCCCAGCGAGATGCGGCGGTCGGACGGGTTCACGTTCAGGACCACGCACTCGACCTCCTGGCCGACGCCGACGATCTTCGACGGATGTTTCATGCGCTTGGACCAGGTCATCTCGCTGACGTGGACCAGGCCTTCGATGCCCTGTTCGAGCTCGACGAAGGCGCCGTAATCGGTGACGCTGATGACGCGCCCCTTGACGTGCGCGCTCACCGGGTAGCGCTGCGCGGCATCGGTCCAGGGGTCGGGCGTGAGCTGCTTGAAGCCGAGGGAAACGCGCTGCTTCTCGGGGTCGAACTTGAGGACCTTGACGTGGATCTCGTCGCCCACCTGCACCAGGTCGCGGGGATGGGTGAGCCGGCCCCAGGACATGTCGGTGACGTGGAGCAGGCCGTCGATGCCGCCCAGGTCCACGAACGCGCCGTAGTCGGTGAGGTTCTTGACGATGCCGGTCAGCACCGCGCCTTCGTGCAGGTGCTCCAGGGTCTTGGAACGCTTCGCGGCGGTCTCTTCCTCGAGGATGGCCTTGCGCGAAACCACGATGTTGCCGCGCTTCTTGTTGAGCTTGATGACCCGGACCTCGATGTCGGTGCCCTTCATGGCGTCAAGGTTGCGGACCGACTTGAGGTCCACCTGGGAACCGGGCAGGAATGCGCGGGCCCCGATGTCCACCGAGAGGCCACCCTTGACGCGCTCGACGACGCGCCCCTTGATGGGGGATTTCTCGTTGTAGGCCTTCTCGATGTCGTCCCAGACCTTGAGGCGCTTGGCGCGCTCGTGCGAGAGGACCACGTAGCCCTCCTCGCGCTCGCCGTGCTGGATCATCACGTCGATCTCGTCGCCGGGCTTGACCTTGACGTTGCCGTCGTGGTCCTTGACTTCACCGATGCGGACCACGCCTTCGGTCTTGGACCCGATGTCCACCATGACGTGGTTGGGAGTCAGAGAGATAACAGTGCCTTTATGAATGCGGTTGTCGTGCTCCAGGGCCTCGGTTTCGGCCTCAAAGGTTTCAAGAGCAGTGGCAAAATCTTCCATAGTCTCTTTTTCTTTCCGAGTAGGACCCGCGGTGGGCCGCTCGGAGGCTTGGATTTGTGGGGTTTCGGGGGACTTTTCCTGCTGGGCCTGCGCTGGTGACGGCTCGGTGGTGGTGGTGGTCGAGGTGGGGTGGTTGTTGGTTTCTTCGTTCACGGTTTCCATTGCTGTTTTTCCGCCCACATGCGGGCTGGAATGAATCGTCCCTGGGCGGAGCAAGAGCGGCGGAGATCTTCTGGAGTGAAAGTCCGTTGCAGCGGGCTCGAAACACCAGAGGCCGGATCCTGACGCGAACTCCGCGCCAAAGACTCTCCGAGTGTAGCAACCGCTTCGGAACAGTGTCAAACGCGGAGAAGCAAAATTTACGGGAACTTAACCTGGCGGCGACGCCCGCCGGACGGGCAGCCTCGGGCGCGCGGCCGGCATGGAATCCGGCGCGAATTCTGGTAGGCTGCGCGGCATGGACTACCTCTGGACCCCGTGGCGGTACGCCTACGTCACCACCGCCGACAAGACGCCCGGTTGCGTCTTCTGCGAACAGCAGAAGAAGGACGACCGCGAGGCCTGGATCGTGCACCGGGCCCGGCACAATTACATCATCCTGAATTCCTACCCCTACACCACGGGACACGTGATGATCGTGCCCTACGCGCACCTCGACGAGCTGCAAAAGCTGCCCGGCGAAACCTCGGCGGAGATGATGGAGCTTTGCCGGCGCATGGAGGGGGTGCTGCGCGCGGTCTATCACCCCGAGGGGATCAACCTGGGGATGAACATCGGGAAAGCGGCGGGCGCGGGCGTGGCCGGGCACGTCCACATGCACATGCTGCCGCGCTGGACGGCGGATTCCAACTTCATGGGCACGGTGGGCGAGACCCGCGTGCTGCCGGAGGCGCTGGAAACCACCTATCAACGAATCAAGGAGAGATTGGGGTGAGCGATTCGGTGATTGGGTAATTGAGTAATCGGGTAATTGGGTAATTGGACTCGAGCCGTGCGGTAGCTCAATTACCCGATTACGCAATTTTACAGATACCCAATCCGGCTGGTCATTGTCCGCTCGTAACCCGCCCTGTTCATCGTCCTTCGTTACTTTCGCACCCCAGCCATCAAAGTTACTCTGATGGGCACGAAAGCAGGTGTTTCGTGCACTCCCCGCAGGGATTCAACGACAACCGCCTGGCCGCGGCACGAGCCTTTGCGCGCAGCCTGAACATCCTCTTGAAATGCGTCCGCCTCTACGGGGCGGACCACAAGCTGACAACCAGCCAGTTCGCCACCGCGTGGAGCGAGCTGCGCACCGCCCTGCCCCAGGACCTGGAAGCGGGCTTCCTGCTCGGGGTCTCGGGGCACAAGCTGCTGGTGGACGGCGTCCCCCTGGAATGCGGGCCGGCCGAGCGCGGCTTCGCCCACCTGCTCTCGGCGGCGGGGGTGGCCAGTTTCTACTTCTCCGGCAAGATGAACGAAGGCGAGTTCCTGGCCATCGTGCAGGCGTTTGCCAAGGGAGGAACGAGGGCCTCGGCGGTGGCGGAGGAATTGAAGAAAGCCCTGCCCGAAGGCAGCGGCGTACGGGTCAACGAAGTGAAGTACGTGGCGCACGACACCGGGATGGGCGAGCCGCTGGCGACCGCATTGACTGCGCGCGTGCTCGGGGATGATGCCGGCAAGGTCAAGGACTGGTTGAATGATCCGCAGAAGCTGCTGCAGCTCATCGCTGCGGCCCAGGGTGCCCAGAGCGGGATCGGGCATGGCGCGGATACCGGAGCGGGAGCGGGCAAGGGCTCCGGCGAAGGCGGGAGCGGCTTTGGCAACGGCTTAGGATTCGGAATGGGGACGGGCCAGGGAACCGGCAGCGGCCACAATTTCTCGATCGGAGCGACCGGCCCCGGGGTGGTAACGCCGGCGCCGCTGCAGGAATCGGACTTCGAGAAAGTGGTGCGCCTGCTGGCGCACATCGCCGAAGCCAAGCCGAAAGGTGAGATCGAGGAGAAGAGAGCGATCCAGGCGGGCATCGCCGGGGTCCCGGCGCCAGCCCAGCAGGTGCTGCGTCAGGTCCTGACCGACGTGGCGGCCAACAGCGATCCGGAGATGGATTCAGCGCTGATGGTGAAGGTGGCCGAGCACCTGGCGATCCGCTTCGCGCTCGACCAATACGCGCGCGGTGAGGTGCGGGTGAACGCGGTCCGGGAGATGCTCGAGCGGATGGGCAAGGAGATCGAGCAGCTGCGCAAGATCATCGGGTCGCATGAAGAGAAGATGACCAAGGCGGGGATCCTGACGGAAACGCACGCCGACATCCTGGACCGCGCCTTCTGGGCGCAGGTGCCGGAGCAGGGGAAGAAGAGCGTCCTGCTGTCGCAGGATGCGTGGTGTATCCCGCCGCGCAACATCCGCTCCTACCTGGAAGACGTGCTGGTGCAGCGGCAGGACATGCCCCTGATCATGGCGGTGCTGCGCAACTACCTGAAGGGCGTGAAGAAC
>DATKKJ010000157.1 GCA_035543055.1 Terriglobales bacterium
CAGAAGACCTGGGAGGAGCGGGGCCTGCGGGTGCGGGATTTAGTCGCCCCCGATCCGCTGTTCGTGGCAAGCCGGGCCGACTCGCTGGAACGGGCTGTCGTGAGCCTGCTGGGGCATGTGGAGCGTTGTCTGGAGTATTCCACTGAGAAGACAGCGACCCTGCGGGCCTCACGCCTTGCGGCCATGGCGCAGGTGGACATCAGTTGGCCGGGGTCGGCGCAGGAGCTCGAGGCGGCCGGTGAACGGCATGACGAGGACACAGCCTTTGAGAATGGCTATAGCTTCACCGCCTGCCGGGATCTCATACGCATCCATGGCGGGGAAGTGACGCTGACAACCTTCAAGGAGGGGCCTGCCCGCATGGAGATCGAGATCCCCCTGGCCGCTCTCGAGCTGACGGGAGGCGCCGCCCTCCCACGCGGCGCCGCGAAGGCAACGGCGCCTCTCACCGCGCTCGTGCTGGAGCCTGAACCGGAGGCCCGTCAATTGCTGGTTTCCTCGCTTTCAGATCTCGGACACCGTAGCGTCACCGCCGCCAGCGCGGAAGAGGCCGCGGAACTCGCCAAGCGCCTGCACTTCAATGTCTTCTTCTGTACTTCCGTTCTCCCGGGTGAGGGGTGGCCGGCGTGCTTCGAATCGTCGCGCGCGGATGTCCCGTCTTTCGTACTGCTCACCAGGGGACACGACCCTGCCTTGGCCGCCGTGCTGCCGGCCGGCCAGATCCGGGCGCTGGCCAAACCCGTGCGGCCCGACGAGCTTCACCGCTTGATTGCGGAATTGCCGCCTCGCGCCGCCGGCCCTGGACGCTAGACCGAAGTTCCACCCTTGATCGCATGTAGCGCCCTTTGCGGACAGCAGCTTGGGCGCATTTTCCCGCCATATTGTAGTCATGTAATTGTCAAGATTTCTCTTGATATTCCGTTCCACATGCTGTATCCTGTCTACATGTATGTGGCCGTTGTCCCCAACCGCTCCTCCCCGCCCGCCGTGCTCCTCCGCGAGAGCTTCCGCCAGAACGGCAAGGTCCATAACCGCACTCTGGCCAACCTCAGCCATTGGAGGGCGGAGAAGATCGAGGCCTTACGCCGAGTCCTGAAAGGCGACTACAAGGGCCTGCCCGCTCTGGAGTCCGCTTTCGACATCACCCGCTCGCTGCCGCATGGTCACGTGGCCGCGGTATTGGGCACCCTGCGCCATCTGCAACTGGACACCATCCTGGATTCCGGACCCAGCCGCCAACGCGAGGCGGCGTTGGCCTTGATCGCCGCCCAGGTTCTGGAGCCCTCCTCCAAACTGGCTACCAGCCGCTCGCTGCGTGCCGAAACCTGTCATCACACGCTGGGAGAGGAATTGAAGCTGAGCACGGTCAACGAGGATGACTTGTATGCGGCCATGGACTGGCTGGTGGCGCGCCAAGCCGCCATCGAAACCGCACTGGCACGCCGGCACCTGCGTTCTGGAACGTTGGTGCTCTACGATCTGACCTCGACCTACTTCGAAGGGCACCATTGCCCGTTGGCGCAGTATGGCTACTCGCGCGATGAGCGGCGCAGTAATCTGCAGATCGTCTTCGGCATTGTGTCCTCGGCCGAGGGCTGCCCGGTAGCGGTGGAGGTCTTCGAAGGCAACACCGGAGATCCCAAGACGGTGGCCGCGCAGGTGGCAAAACTGCGCCAGCGTTTTGGCCTGACGCGCCTCATTCTGGTGGGGGATCGCGGCATGCTGACCGAGAAGCGGATCGAGGAAGACCTACGCCCGCAGGAAGGACTGGAGTGGATCACGGCGCTGCGCGCGGCCCAGATTCAGAAACTCGCCAGCCAGGGCATGGTGCAGTTGTCGCTCTTTGACCAGCGCGACTTGGCCGAGATCCAGCATCCGGACTATCCCGGCGAGCGGCTGATCGTGTGCCGGAATCCGTTGCTGGCGGCCGAGCGGCGGCGCAAGCGTGGGGAGCTGATGGCGGTGGCGGAGAAGAAGCTGAAGGAGATCGAGGCCGCGACGAAACGGAAGCGGCAGCCTCTGCGGAGCGCGGAGAGGATCAGTTTTCTGGTGGGCAAGGCGCTGGGCCCTTGCAAGGTGGAGAAGTACTTCCTCTGGGAGGTTACGCCGCAGGGTCTGCGCTGGGAACGCAACCCGGAGCGCATCGCGCGCGATGCGGCCCTGGATGGGGTCTACGTGCTGCGGACCTGCGTCTCGGAGCAGTTTCTGAACCGGGAGCAGACGGTGCTGGCTTACAAGCGGCTGGCTGTTGTGGAGCGCGCGTTTCGCAGCCTGAAGAGCGTCGATCTGAATGTCCGCCCGATTCGTCATCGTGCGCCCGACCGGGTTCGCGCACATGTCTTCCTCGCCATGCTGGCCTACTACGTGGAGTGGCACATGCGCCAAGCGTTGGCGCCGGTGCTGTTCGATGACGAGCAGCGCGGCGACGCCAGGACTTCTCCCGTCGCGCCGGCGAGGCGATCCCCGGAGGCGCGCGAGAAAGCACGCCGCCGGCGGACTGCGGACGACTGGCCGGTGCAGAGCTTTCAGGACTGGCTGAAGGATCTGGGCACCATCGTCAGAAGCCGCATCCAACCGCGCCTGCGGTCCCTGTCCGCCTTCCAGGTGACCACCCGCCCGACCGCCTCACAGCAATATGCCCTTGCGCTGCTAAGCGTCAGGCTGTGAGGCAAACGTAGTCAGTAGGAAACTCCAGGTCGCGCCCCAACGCCCGCAGAATCAACAGATCCGCCTCCAGCCGGGGTGGAACTTCGGGCTAGTTATAGTTAACAGTTAGAGCTAGCGTTTCAGCCTGCGGATGGCGGCGGCGATTTCGCGGATGGTTTGTTCGTCCGACATCAGGACGCGGTGGGGCAGCCAGAAGGCGTCGCGGATGCACGCCTCGGCCACCGGGCACGGCTCGACGCGGCAGCCGCCCTGCTGATATAGGGGGTTTCCATAGAGAGTGTGCGGATAGAAGGGCGTGCAAGGGATCCCCTGCGCCGTGAGCGCCTTGTGGAACTCGTCGCGCGAAATCCCGAACCGCGGC
>DATKKJ010000158.1 GCA_035543055.1 Terriglobales bacterium
CGTCCATGTGACGGCCACCCACCTGAGAATCGTCGATGCTCTATGGGAGACCCCGGGTCCTCTGGAAGTCTGTGCCATCGGCAGTCTGATTTGGCTGCACGCCAAGTGGCATCGCTCTACACGTTTACCCTAGACACCTAAAGAACCACACGCATTCTCGGGGGCGGCGCCTTAGACCCCCATCAAGCTGGTGCGACCACAACGGGCCAATTCCCTCTCCGCGATCTGCCGCAGCGCCCGCTCGACTTCCGGCCGCACTCCCGGTCTCTGATAGCTCGATACCAGTTCGTCGGCCCGGCGCCGGGCCCGCTCAAACGTGTCGCTGGCTCCCTGGCTTTGCGGACCGCCACGCTCGATCACCGAGGAGGGGAAATGCTGCTCCTGGCGGAACAAAGCGCGGGTTTCTTTCAGCTTCAGAAAATCGCCTGCCAGCCCGGTCTGCGCGAACATGGCGGTGGCCAGGGCCTCGCCTCGCGCCTCGACACCTTCGAGCAGGCGCTGCGCCGAGGCGATGGCTTCGGCATCGATGACCAGCTTCTCGATGCTGTGGCAGGCCAGGAAGTCGAGCATCCCGGCCCCGGAGATCATGTTGATGCCGGCCAGCGCTCCCAGCACACACGAGATCCCGCTCTCCATGCCGGCCTGGGCGTCCACCAGCTTGCCGTCGCCGGCGACCAGGTAAGCGTGCGTGGGTAATCCCAGCGCCTTCCCCACCTGCGCGCAGGCCAGGTCCAGCATCACCGTCTCGATGGCTCCCATGGGGGTCGTGCCGCTGCGCATGTCGAAGATGGCCGGGGCGCCTCCCCAGACGATGGGCGCACCCGGGCTCGCCAGTTGGTGGATGGTGATCCCGCTGATGCACTCCGCCGCGTGCTGGACTACGGCGCCGGCCAGGGTCACGGGCGCGGTCGCTCCGGCCAGCGGCATGGATACGATCTCCGCCGGCACTCCAGCCCGTGCCAGCTCCACCAGGTTCTCGGCAGCGAACTCCGACCAGTTCAATGGCGGCGATGGGCACACGTCGAAGACCGCCCGGGGCGCGGATCGTAGAGCGTCCTGTCCGCCGGCGTCGGCGGCCAGGAGTTCGAGCATCGGCCTCAGCCCCGCTGCGGAGAATGACCCGGTCACCACCGGCTTGCTCGAATGCCACAACACCAGGAAGAGGCGGTAGAAGTCCCCGATCTCCTGGGGCACGTCGTTGCAGACCATGGCGGTGGACTGGGCGCTGTACGGTGGAAGTGTTTCCACCACCTGTACCATGCGCACCAGGTCGGCGACCATCGCCGGGCGCGGCTGTCGCGAGTCTGCGTCGAGGATGTTGAGGCAGGACGATCCCGGGTCGAAGCACACGTCATCGCCGCCATAGTGGACGGCCGGCTTCCCTTCGCGGGTATGCAGCCAGAACTCGCGCGGCGCGTGTGCCAGCGCGTTCCGCGCCAGCGCTTCGGGGATGCGGGCCACGCCGTTCTCGACCTGCACGCCGGCCGGACGCAGCAGATCGGCGGCCGCGTCCGCCACCCGCACGCCCGGCTCCCGCAGCAGCTGGAATGCTTCGCCCAGCACCCGCTCGACCAGCTTCCTGTCCAGCAGTTCGAGCCGAGGCCTCATGCCGGCACCCTCGCCGGCAGCAAGGACTTGGCCAGCGCGACCGCCGACATCGCGTCCTTGGCGTAGCCATCCGCCCCGATCTGCTCCGCCCATTGGCGCGTCACCGGGGCCCCGCCCACGATCACCTTCACCCGCGGGCGCAAGCCCGCCTCACCCAACGCTTCGACGACCTTCTTCTGGCCGGCCATGGTAGTGGTGAGCAGCGCCGAGACGCCCACGATGTCGGCTCCGAGCTCCCGCGTCTTGCCGACGAAGGCGGCGCTGTCCACGTCCGCCCCGAGGTCATGGACGCGGAATCCGTTGGCGGCCAGCAGCGTGCCCACCAGCCGCTTCCCGATCTCGTGGATGTCGCCCTTGGTGGTGCCCAGCACCACGGTCGCACGCACGTCCCGCTCGCCCCCGGCGCGGCGCAGTTCGTCCTCCAGGACCGCCATCGCCGTCGTCATGGCCTCGCTCGAGGCCATGAGGTCGGGCAGGAACATGCGTCCGGCGCCGTACAGCTCCCCCACTGCAGTCATTCCGGGAAGATAGCCGGTGTTGATGGATTCAAGGGGATCGATGCCAAGCTGGAGCGCGCGCTGCGCCAGCACGCGGGCGTGGTCAGGGGCGCCGTCCAGAATGCTCTGGCGCATCGCCTGGAAGGTTTCCTCGTGCACGGATACCTCCGAGCGCCGCGCCCACATCGCGCGCCTTCCCTATGAGTTGGGAAAGTTCATGGTAGCACTGAAGCGTGCCGAAGGCAGCCGGGGAAGAGAGAGGATCAGGACGCGGCAGTCCTCACTGAGCGCTGGACATCGGTGGCCAGCGGGTCGTTGGGGAATCGCGCCACGAAGTCGGCCAAGAGCTGCTGCGCCGCCTCCGACTGATGGTTGCGGAGCGCATTGAGCGCAGTACGCCGCAGCGCCGGCTCCAACTCGGCCTCGCACAGCACGTTGGCCAGCAGTTCCACGCTCTGTTCCGCCGGGTTGGCGGCGATGGCCTGGACCGCCTTCTGCGCAGCGGTCAGCTTGCCCCTCCCATCGACGAAGACGAACTGCGCCAGGGCGGTCAGGGTAGCCGGGTCGCGCAGGTAAAGCAGCTCTTCCAGCACCTGCTCCTGCACGTGCGGGCCGAATGTCGCCAGGTTCTCGGCAATCACCTGGCCGCGTCCTTCGACCCGGTTCTTGTTGAGCGCGGTCAATGCCGCCTGCTGCACCCGCTCGTCGGGGTGCTGAAGCACTGGGGTCAGGTGCGACAGCAGTTCGGCGTCCTTCAGCTCGCCCAGCAGCTTGCAGGCATTCCGCACCACGTACCAGCGTTCATGGGAGAGCTGGCGGCGCGCGGTCTCCACCGCCACGCTCCCGGTCTGGGCGATGAACCGCAGCAGCGCCATGCGGTTGGTCGCCACTTGCTCCTTCTCCAACATGGAGAACAGCTTCTGGATGGCGGGCGTGCCGCTCCAGCGCACCAGCAGCATCGCCGTCTTGGTCCAGGCAGGGTCGTCTTTCTTCTGCATCAGCAGCTCGACCGTCCGCTCCACGGCCGCCGGAGGCAGCAGTGCCGCCAGGCCATTGGAGCAGCACTTCACGTGCAGCCCGGGGTCGCGCGTCAGGGACTTTTCCATCGCGGTGCCGATCTCCACGATGGTGTCGAACTCCTCGTACGTGGCCAGGTTCTTCGACAGGATCACCAGGCTGTTGGCCAGCTGGAAATGGACGAACTGGTTCACGTCGTCGCGCAGCAGGGCCCGGCTCAGGCGCTGGGCGGTGCTCACGGCAAAGTCGGTGCGCACCCGCGACATCAGGTTGATCAGCTCAGGCCCGCGGCTCAACTCGTCGGGGTAGAGTTCGGGCCCATCCAGCGAATCGAAGTAGTGCTTGGCCAGCTCCGTCGCCTTGTCGTTTTCCTTCTCCTTCAGCAAGTCCCGCAGGTGCTCGATCAATCGCCGGAACTCGACCACCGTGAAACGCTTCACCGCCATCAGGTCGGCATGTTTCTGGCTGGTCGGCAGCGCCACCCACTTCAGTTCGTCCTGGATCTTCTGATAGGTGGTGGGCGGAAAAACGTGCTCTTTGACGAAAGTCGCCAGCTTGCTGGCCATGCGGTTGGCCATGCGAGTGGCCTGCAGGCTGCGCACCAGCACCCGGACCACGTCTTCCTCGACGATCATCGCTTCCGGGCCGGTGGGCGCGGTCGCCAGCTTTTGCACCGCCCACTGGATGGCAGTGTCCTCCACGAACTCGCTCGCCACCTGTTCCGGGGGCGCGTCCTTCAGCTCCGCCTGCTTGTGGGCGGGAAAGGACCCCATCACCATGTCGGGGGAGACCTCCTGCAGGATCCTGGCCAGCGCCATGCAAGATTTTTCCGGGTCGCCGCGGCGGTCCACCAGCGCTGCCTCCACCGTGGGGCCGATCAGCTTCATGATGTCGCTGGGGCCGCCGACACCCAGCGCCTCGCTGCGTTCCATGCACGCCGATTCCAGCAGCATGGTGAGCGCATCCAGCCCGGCATAGCCCCCGCCGCCTCCCAGGGCCATCTCTTCCCTTTGCTTGCTTGCCAGGAAGGCTTCCGCTTCCGTCTCCAGGATGGTGTCGCCGGAATCCGTTCGCGCCTGGTTCTTCCCCGCCGGAAAGACCCGGACCCCTTCCAGGGGGTTCATGTCCAGATACTTCTTGGCGCCCCCGGCTTCTGCGATCACCTTGGAATTGGCCGACAGTACGGAGATCGCGGCCTTATAGCGCGAGAGCGTCAGCCCCGGCTCAAAGGTCACCGCCCCATAGCCGCGCTTCAGGAATTCGTTCTCCAGCTGGACCAGGCCCGCGTCGGTGGTGAGCAGGTTGTTGAGCATGATCCGGTTCTCGACGAACCCCAGCGTGAACCGCCCGGTCTCTTTCAGCAGATGGTTGAGCGAATCGAAACTGGCCTGCAGCGGGCCCGCCGCCACCTTGTGGTCCAGCGAGAGCATCACCACCGTGCGCACGACCACCTGCAGCGATCGCGCGTACCGCAACCCTTGGACCTTCAGCTGTTTCTTATCGAGCATCGCCGGAACACACCTTCAGCCCGCGGGGGATATGCTCCTTCTACCACAGTCCCTAATCTACTTCTGTTTGCAACTTCGAGTCTAATTACTTAAGGTACCTGGGCTGCACCCCGCTTCACGTTCCCAGGATCGCCCCGGTTGACAATTTATGCCATCGGGAATGCCTCAAATCGCCAACCGGGGGGCCGAGACCCCAGTTTGATACTGGTAAGTCGTTCGTAGACTGTGGCTTAATAGCCCTGGGTCCTCGGGGGGTTCGGCGGTCGAATTGCTTGTCTTCAAGGCGTAGGGATAAACATGTTCCAGAGGCCAAAGATGAGAAGCCAATCCGGTTTCTCCCTGATAGAGTTGCTGATCGTGGTAGCGATCATCCTGGTGATTGCCGCCATTGCCATCCCCAACCTGTTGCGCTCTCGGATTGCCGCCAATGAAGCTTCGGCGGTCAATTCCCTGCGTACCCTCACCACCGCGGAGAATACTTACTACTCCACGTATCCGACCTTCGGCTTCGCCTGCAGCCTGATCTCGCTGGGCGGCGGGAAGACTCCGCCCGACAACACCGCTGCCGGCATCATCGACGATACCCTGCGCGGCGGCCTCAAGGCCGGTTACCAGTTCACCAATGGCGTGTGCATCAAGTCCGGCGCCCTCACCGTCGGCTATCAATACTCGGGAGCGCCTCTGGCCCCGCAGCAGAGCGGCATACGTTATTTCTGCGTGGATACCTCGGGCATCGTCAAATTCAGCTCGGTCAGCGTGGCCGATTGCTACGCCCTCGGACAGCCGATCCAGTAAGAGCGCACGAGATTGAAAGCCCGGCCTCGCGGCCGGGCTTTTCTTGCCTAGGGACGGGCGTCCCCGCCCGTCCTCTTGTCATTTTGTCCTTCCCGCTTCCGCCTTGCCCTCGCTGGCCGCGGCCTGCGCTGCCGCCAGCCGCGCCGTCAGCACCCGGAAGGGCGAGCACGAAACGTAGTTCATCCCTACCTGGTAGCAGAATTCCACCGACTGCGGCTCGCCGCCGTGTTCACCGCAGATGCCCACCTTCAGGTCGGGACGTGTCTTCCGTCCTCGCTCCGTGCCCAGCCGTACCAACTGCCCGACGCCCTCGCGGTCCAGCACCGCGAACGGGTCCTGCTTCAGGATGCCTTCCGCGATGTACGTCGGCAGGATCTTGTTCACGTCGTCGCGCGAGAAGCCGAAGGTGGTCTGGGTCAGGTCGTTGGTGCCGTAACTGAAGAATTCAGCTTCCTTGGCGATCTCGTCCGCCACCAGCGCGGCCCGCGGCAGCTCGATCATGGTGCCCACCAGGTATTCCACCCTGATCTCCTTCTCGGCGAACACCTCGTCCGCTACTCGGCGCACGATCGCCGCCTGGTTGGCGAACTCCTTCACGCTCGCGGTCAGCGGGATCATGATCTCCGGTTTCACCTTCACGCCCTCCTTCGCCACCTGGGCTGCCGCCTCGAAGATGGCTCGCGCCTGCATCTCGGTGATCTCCGGATAGGTGATGCCCAGGCGGCAGCCGCGGTGCCCGAGCATGGGATTCAGCTCGTGCAGCTGGTTCACTCGGTTCAGGACGGTGCGCAGCTCCTTGAGCTTGGGCGAGCGCGGCTTGGTGGCTTCCAGCACCGCGATCTCCACCATTAGCTCCTCGCGGCTGGGCAGGAACTCGTGCAGCGGCGGGTCCAGGGTGCGGATCGTGACCGGGAAGCCGTCCATGGCGCGGAACACGCCGATGAAGTCGGAGCGCTGGAAGGGCAGCAGCTTGCGCAACGCCGCCCGCCGCTCCTTCTCGTTGCTGGCCATGATCATGGCACGCATGTGGGCGATGCGATCTTCGGCGAAGAACATGTGTTCCGTGCGGCAGAGGCCGATGCCCTCGGCGCCGAAGGCCCGCGCCTGGATGGCATCGCGCGGGATGTCGGCATTGGCGCGCACTCCCATCTTGCGGAAGGGCTCGGCCCAGCTCATGATCTTCTGCAGTTCCGGGTCCTCGGCCGAAGGCGGCACCGTGTTGAGCTTGCCCTTGATGACGCGCCCGGTGGTGCCATCGAGCGAGATCCAGTCGCCCTCCTTGAAGACCTGGCCCTTCACCCGCATCTCGCGCGCCTTGTCATCCACTTCGATCTCGCCGGCCCCGGCCACGCAGCACTTGCCCATGCCCCGGGTCACGACTGCGGCGTGACTGGTCATGCCGCCGCGCGAGGTGAGAATGCCGACCGCGACCTCCATGCCGTGGATGTCTTCCGGCGTGGTCTCGCTGCGCACCAGGATCACCGGGTTTTTCTTTGCCCCATGCCCCGCCTTGGCGACCGCTTCATCGGCGGTGAACAAGACCTGTCCGACAGCCGCCCCCGGGGACGCCGGCAGCCCGGTGGCCAGCACTTCGACCTTGGCGCTCTTCTCGTCGAGCGCCGGCACCAGGAAATCGTAGAGCTGGTTGGGATCGACGCGGAAGATGGCCTCTTCCTTGCTGATCAGCCCCTCCTCCACCATCTGGATGGCGATCCGCACCGCGGCGCGCCCGGTGCGTTTGCCGTTGCGCGTCTGCAGCATGTACAGCTTGCCTTCCTGGATGGTGAACTCGAAGTCCTGCATGTCGCGGTAGTGCTTCTCCAGCCGCGTGGTGATCTCCCGCAGCTGCTTGTACGCGCCGGGGTTGATCTTGTTCAGCTCGCTGATGTGCACCGGGGTGCGGATGCCGGCCACCACGTCCTCGCCCTGCGCGTTCATCAGGAATTCTCCGTAGAATTCCTTCGCCCCGGTGGCCGGGTTGCGGGTGAAACCGACGCCGGTGCCGCTGCTCTCGCCCAGGTTGCCGAAGACCATCGCCTGCACGTTCACCGCGGTGCCCAGCATATCGTCGATGTTGTTGATGCGGCGGTAGTGCTTCGCCCGGTCATTCTCCCAGGAGCGGAACACGGCATCGCGCGCCATCACCAGTTGCTCGTGCGGGTCCTGCGGGAAGTCGCGCTTGGCGTGCTTCTTCACCACCTTCTTGTATTCCTCGATGATCTCCTTCAGCGCCTTGGCGTCGAGCTCAGTGTCGAGCTTTACCTTGCGCTGCTTCTTCTTGCCGTCGAAGACCTGGTCAAAGGCCGGCTTCTCGATGTCGAGCACTACATTGCCGAACATCTGGATCAGGCGGCGGTAGGAGTCGTAGGCGAAGCGCGGGTTGTTGCTCTTTTTGGCGAGGACTTCGACCGATTCGTCGTTCAGGCCGAGGTTGAGGATCGTGTCCATCATGCCCGGCATGGAGAACTTGGCGCCCGACCGGACGCTCACCAGCAGCGGGTTGCTGCCCTTTCCCAGCTTCTGTCCCTGGAGCTCCTCCAGCCGCGCCAGCGCCGCCTCCATCTCGCGGTCCACCTCCGCCGGCACCCGGCCCTGGCTGCGCATGTACACGCGGCAGGCTTCGGTCTGGATGGTGAAGCCCGGAGGCACCGGCAGCCCGGCATTGGTCATCTCCGCCAGGCCGGCGCCCTTGCCGCCCAGCTCATCCTTCATCTTCCCGTTACCCTCGGCCTTCCCTCCGCCGAAAAAGTAAACATGCTTGGTCACTTTCGCGCCGGCTTCTACGTGCTCGACTTCCGCTACTGTGGTGCTCATAAGATTGTGTCCTCTCTATTAGTGCGAATTGAATGAACCTGTGTCATCCCGAACGGCTTCAGCCGTGAGGGACCTGCTTCTATGCGCTCTTCCCTTCGGTCACGATCTCCGAAAAATCCGCAATGGTCGAGAAACTCGCCAGCAGGTCCCGTAGCATCGCCAGCCGGTGGCTGCGGACCTTCTCGTCCTCCACCATGACCATCACCTTGTCGAAGAACGCGTCCACGTGCGGACGCAGCGTCGCCATCACCTTCAGCGCCTGTTCGTAATTCTTCTGCTGGCGGTACTGCTCGACC
>DATKKJ010000159.1 GCA_035543055.1 Terriglobales bacterium
CCGCCCGTTCGCCTTCGCGGGCTCCGGATGCCTGGGCGGTTGCCGCCTCCGCCTCCAGATGGCGGCCACCGAACAAATCGATCTCCCAGCGGGCTGCCAGTCCACCACTGAAGGCGTTACCGGCCGGGGCAATCAGCTCAACACCTTGGGGCCCAGGTGCCGCGAAAACCCGGTTGATGCTTCGCTCTCGGCCGCCGTTGGCGTTGAACTCCACGGTGGGGTAAAGCGCCGATTCGGCCACCGTGACCATCTGCCGGGCCTCCCGCACCCTGGCCTTGGCGATGCGCAGGTCCTGGTTGGCGCCGATGGCGCCGGCGATCAGTTCATCCAGCACCGGGTCGCCGAATCCATGCCACCAGGACGCCAGATCCGCCCGGTTGGTCACTACATCGGCCGCTTGCCCGTGCTGCCAATCGGCTACGCTGGGCAGATGCAGATTCGGGTCGACTCGGGTCGGGGTGCAGGCCGCCAAGGCGAGGGCTACGACGCCCCCTACGAAGCCAGTCAATTTTCCGTTCATCGGGCATCTCCTGTGTCATGAGAAAACGCGTGTTGCAACTCGGCCTCCTCCGGCGAAGCGTCCCGCGCCTCGACCCGCTTCACCTTGAACCAGGCCGCGTAGAGCGCCGGCAGGAAGAACACCGTCAAGGCCGTGGCGACGATGAGCCCGCCCATGATGGTGATGGCCTGGGGACCGAAGAAGTCGTTGCGCGATAGGGGAATCATCGCCAGTACCGCGGCCGCCGCCGTCAACAGGATGGGCCGGAAGCGGCGCACCGTGGATTCGACGATGGCGTCATAGGTGCTGAGTCCCGCCTTTTCGTCCTGCTGGATCTGGTCCACCAGGATCACCGAGTTGCGCATGATCATGCCCGCCAACGCGAGGATGCCCAGCAGAGCCACAAACCCGAAGGGCGCACCGAACAGCAGCAGGGCGAAGGCGGCGCCGATCACACCGAGTGGCGCGGTGAGGAAGACCAGGAAGGCCTGGGCCAGGTTCTGCAACTGCAGCATCAGCAGCACGAAGGTCGCGATCAGCACCAGGGGAATCCACACGAAGATGGACTTCTGCGCGATCCCGGCATTCTCCTTGGCGGCACCGGTCTCGATGAAATAGCCGGGCGGCAGTTCGGCCTGAAGTGCAGCCAGCTTCGGGATAATTTCCGTTGCCACATCCGGCGCCTGCACGCCGTCGGTGATGTCTGCGCGCACCGAGATGGCCGAATAGCGGTCGCGGCGCCAGCGGATGCCGTCCTCGAATACGGTCTCCAGCCGGGCCAGTTGCGACAGCGGCACGGCTTTGCCGTTGCCGGTCTGTACCGACACGTCGGGCAACTGGTCCGCCGAAGCGCGTTGCTGCTGCTGGGAGCGCCAGACGATGTCGATGAGTTCGTTGCCCTCCCGCAACTGTCCCACGGGGAGACCCGAGTAATGGCCGCGCAGGGCCTGGGCCAGGCTCAGGGAGCTGACGCCCAACGCCCTTGCCTTGTCCTGGTCCAGCTTCAGACGCAGTGACGGCAGGCGTTCGTCCCAGTCGTCGTTCACGTCTACCGTGTGCGGGTTGGCCCGGACGACAGCCTTCACCCGATCGGCAATGCGGCGCACCTCCGAAGGGTCTTCGCCCAGTACCCGGAACAGCACCGGGTATTCCTGGGGCGGGCCCACGTCCAGGCGCATGATGCGGCCGCGGACCTGCGGAAAATCGGTCTGGAACACCTGCCGTAAGCGGTGCAGCACCCGTTCGCGGGCGGCTTTGTCGCGGGTCATGACCATAGTCTGGGCCAGATTGGAATGATTCAATTGCTGGGTGATGAGCAGGAAGAAGCGCGGGCTCCCGCCGCCCACATAGGTGGCGTAGTGGACCACATCGTCGTCCTTGGCAAGGACGGTTTCCAGATCACGGGCGGCGGCCTCGGTTTCGGCGAAGGAACTTCCTTCCGGCAGCCACAGGTCCACCATGAGTTCCGGCCGGCTCGACAGCGGAAAGAACTGTTGGGGCACCTGGCTCATGGCGACGATGCCCAGCCCAAACAGTGCGACCGTCAGGGCGATCACCGTGCGGCGGTGATCGACACACCCGCGCACCCAGCGCCGCAGCCGGCGGTAAAAAGTCGTGTCGAAATGCTCGCCGCCGGCTTCGCCACCCGGGTGACTCTTGAGCATCCAGTAGCCCAGGTATGGCGTGAAGATCACCGCGCCGACCCAGGACAGCAGCAGCGAGATGCCCACCACCTGAAAGATGGCCACGGTGTACTCGCCCGCCGAGGAGCGGGCCAGCCCCACCGGCAGGAAGCCGGCGATGGTGATGAGGGTGCCGGTCAGCATGGGAAAGGCCGTGGCGCCATAGGCGTAGGTGGCGGCGCGAATGCGGTCCCAGCCCTCGTCCAGCTTGCGGGCCATCATCTCGATGGCGATCATGGCATCGTCCACCAACAGCCCCAGGGCGAGAATCAAAGCGCCCAGGGAGATGCGCTGTAGGTTGATGCCGAACACCAGCATGCACAGCAGGGTTCCCGCCAGCACCAGGGGCACGGTCAGTGCCACCACGGAGCCGGCGCGCCAGCCCAGACTGAGGAAGCTCACCAGCAGCACCGTCCCCAGGGCTTCGAAGAAGGTCTGCAGGAACTCGCCGATGGCCCGCTTCACCACTTTGGGTTGGTCGGCCACCTGCTCGATGGTAGCGCCGACCGGCAATTCCGCCTGAATGCGGGCCATCTCCGCCTGGAGGGCCTTGCCCATGGCCAGCACGTCGCCGGTCTTGTTCATGGTGATGCCCAGCCCGACCACCTCCTTGCCGTTGAAGCGCATCTTGAATTCGGCCGGCTCCTCGTAGCCCCGCCGCACCGTCGCCACGTCGCCGATCCTGATGGACGTGCCGTTGACCCGGACGGCCAGGTTCGTCACCTCGTCCACGGTCGCCAGGCTCCCGGTGATCCGGATGGGCAGATTACGTCCGGGTTCCTCCACTTGACCCGCGGTTGCCAGGGCGTTCTGGCTGCGCAAGGCCTCGCCGATCTGTGCGGCGCTGAAGCCCAGCTCGGCGAGCTGCTTGTCGGAGAATTCCACGAAGATCTTCTCGTCCTGGGTGCCGATGAGATCGACTTTCTCCACATCCGGTACCCGGAGGAAGCGCTGGCGGGCCGATTCCGCCAAGTCCTTCAGCTCGGCGTAGCCGAAACCTTCGCCGGAAAAGGCGTAGATGACGCTGTAGGTGTCGCCGAATTCGTCGTTGAAGAAGGGGCCGATGACGCCCGGCGGAAGCCTAAAGCCGATATCGCCGACCTTCTTCCGCGCCTGATACCAGAGATCGGGGATTTCATCGGCCGGAATGTCCTCGCGGGCATTGATGAAGATCACCGATTCGCCCGGCTTGGAATAGCTGCGCAGATAATCGAGATCAGGAAGTTCCTGGAGTTTTTTCTCCAACCGATCGGTGACCTGCTCCTCTACCTCCGCGGCGGTGGCGCCGGGATAGATAGTCTTGACCACCATGACGCGGAAGGTGAACTGCGGATCTTCGCCCTGGCCGATGAGGAAATAGGCCACGACGCCCCCGAGGACGAGCAGGACCATCAGCATTCCGGTGAAGGCGCGGTGCCGCAGCGCCCAGGCGGTGAGATTGAAGTCGTTCATGGCTGAATCCCGTTGCTGGTGGCGAGGACGCGCACGGCCTGGCCTTCA
The DNA here is from genome assembly GCA_035543055.1 of Terriglobales bacterium. Lineage (NCBI taxonomy): Bacteria > Pseudomonadati > Acidobacteriota > Terriglobia > Terriglobales > Terriglobales bacterium. Next base: position 3,682 of record DATKKJ010000159.1, read on the forward strand.
ATGAGCCGCTGCACGCCCGCGCTGACGACGGTTTGGCCGGGCGCGACGCCGGCCACCTCGATGCGTTCGCCGTCCAGCGGGGCACCCAGAGTCACCGGAGTCGACCGGACGGTGTCGGCGTCGACCACCCAGACCTTAGACTGCTTCGGGTCGTCGTGGGAGGTGAAGACCGCCGAGCGGGGAATGACCGGACCAGCGGGCTCGGTGGTCGTTAGCCAAACCGTAGCCGTCATGCCCAGCAGCCCCTGATCGCGGCCATCCAACAGTGCGACTTTCACGCGGTAAGTCCGGGTCGCGGGATCGGCGGCGGGCGCCACTTCGCGGATGCTCCCGCGAAACCGCCGCTCGCCCTGGGACCACAGCGAAACCTCGACCACCTGCCCTGGCGCGATGTCGCCGACGCGTTGCTCGGGGACATGGAGGGTCACTTCCTTTTCGTCCAGCTGGGCCAGTCGCGCCACCGGCTGCCCCGCAGCGATAACGTCGCCCGCCTCGACGCTGAAAGCGGCGATGACGCCGTCGCGCTCCGCCGCAAGCTCGGAATAGCGCAGCTGGTTCACGGTTTGCGCCAGCTGGGCTTCGAGGGCGGCCACCTTTTCTTTCGCCGCCGTGTAAGCCGTCTGGCGCCGGTCGAATTCCGGCGGGGCGATGATGTTCTGATCCAGCAGCTCTCGGTAACGGGCCAGGTCGGCACGGGTGAACTCGTATTCGGCCCTGGCGGCGGCCAGCTGCGCCTTCAGATTCTGAGTGGCAAGCCGGTAGTCATTGGCGTCCAAGCGGGTGATGACCTGCCCCTTGCGGACCCGGTCCCCCACCTCCACCAGTCGGGCTTCCAATTTACCGGCAACGCGGAACGCCAGCGCGGTTTCCCGCCGGGCGGTAACCTCGCCCGCGAACCCGGCGGTGGGATGGGCAGCGGCTTCCCCCACGCGGATGACGCGCACCGGGCGGGGCAGGGCCGAATTTTCCGGCGGCGTGGAGCAGCCGGCCAGCAGCAAGAGCATCAACAGGATGGGAACGGGCGCCGGTTGGAATAGCTGCGCCGAGCGGACGATGAATTGGAGTTTGATCATGGCGACACCATTAGTTATACTGTACCGTAAAGTAAGTATACACAACTTTACTGGACGATCAAGTAAACTATGAGCGAGTCACCAAAATCCAAGTTGGGCCGGCCTCGCGACCCTGAGCGTTTGCGTCGGGTCCTCGAGGCGGCGGAACAGCTTTTTCTGGAACAGGGCTTTGAGCGGACCAGTGTGGAAGCGGTCGCCAAGGCGTCGGAAGTGTCGAAGATGACGATCTATTCCTACTTCCCAACCAAGAAGGCATTGTTCGAAGCCACGATTGTTCGGCGCGTCGATGCCGCGTTTGATTTCCAGAGCGATGCGGAACTGCCTCCCTCCGATCCTCGCAAGGGGTTGACCATCATCGGCCGCCACTTCCTGGCGCTGATTCGCGTTGACGAAGTGATCTGCAAGCAGCGCGTTCTGTATGCGGAGGCCGGTGTGCAGCAGGACGCCTGCAGCGCCTTTTTCCAGCAGGGGCCACTCAACATTGTGGCACGCGTGCGCGCTTACTTGGACAGCGCCGTGGCGACAGGCAGCCTGGTGTTCCACGATACCGAAGCCGGGGCGGACCAGTTTCTCTCGTTGTTTCTTGGCACCGCCCATATCAAAGTCATGCTGGGCCTAGGCAAGCCAACGCCGGAAGAGGACGAGCGTCTTTTGGAGCGGAACGTGGAAATGATGATGAGGGCCTACGGGAGAAGCTGAAGACTTCCGAAACGGCTATGCGTCTTTCCGCTTCTTAACCACAACACTAGCTGCCAACGACAAGTGGTGACCGGCGGGTGTGTGGGGTGGAACAGCCGTTCCATTGACCACCTCGCCGGTAGCTTGACGGGCCGGAAATGGCCGGTCTAAGTCAGTCAATTGAAGGCAAGACTGTGGGGGGAATTAACATCGAGTTCGGCCGGTCATTCACCCTGACCTGATCCGTTTTATCGCTGGACATTTCCGGAAATAGCTATTGAAATTCTCGTAGTACCGTTGAAACAAAACTTTTGGCGGTCGTCCATCCTTCACCTCTCTTTGTACGAAAAAGGACTCCTAATGCGAACGACAAAGAGTTGATCGACGTCCTGGCTGAAAGGACCC